>JAUYOV010000003.1:0-55000 GCA_030697795.1 bacterium | reverse complement strand
GTCAATAAGTCTATTTGACTTTTAAACGTATATAATTTAGCATATTGATTACATGAAACTTCGCTAACCTAAAAAGAGAGGGTGAAAATGAAAAAGAATGAAGTTCTTTCTATGTTTCTTAAAGAAAAGCGAGAGAAGTTTTTCAAAAATTCTAAGGCTGCTGCTGAAGCCATAGGAGTTTCCCCGTCACAGTACTATCAATGGGAAACAATGGGCTGTATACCTAAAGACCTCAAGCGTCGAGAAAAGATAACTGAACTTTTTAATATTACTATGGATGAATTATTGGAGAAGGCTGACATTACTTCTGAAAACCAGCAAAATATTATTCCGCTTCTAAAGGAAATTGCAAATAGCAACTGCCCAACAATGTCCATGGAGGACATTGAGTTTCTTACAAGGATTCAAGATGACTTGGATCAACCAATGTCATCTGTGTTAATTGATGAGTTAATGAAACATCGTGTCAGTCAAGATAGCGATCAATAAACTATCTAACGTGCAATATCTGATATTGCACAAACCCCGAGGGTTGCCTAACCAGCAACTCTCTTTTTTATCCCGCACCTTTTTTAGAATAAAAGGTGCGGGATTTTATTTCCACAGACACACTACTGACGACATGAGGTTATATGCTAAACTAATACCATCAACCATGGAAGGCACAATCGTGCCCTGAAAGTCCGAGACCTCTCGGGCTTTCTTTTTTATATGATAAAATTATTTTAGATTTATTTCACTCTTAATATCTTTTTATTTAATCTAATTTACCCCAACTCATTCGTATACTGAGCATACGATCGTATGCTCAGTATACTTTATTTTACTTGAGCCTTTCTCCATTCCTCTATTTTTTTATGATCCCCCGAAAGCAAAACTTTAGGCACAACACGTTTTTTGCCTTTTATAACAACTTCCTCTGGGCGAGTAAATGCTGGCACCCCAACACCATAGCGTTTATCTTCTATAGATTCGCTTTTTCCAAGCACTCCCTTTATTAAACGACTAACCGATTCCACCAACGCCATAGCTGGAATCTCTCCACCCGATAAAACAAAATCTCCTACAGAAAAAATCTCATCGGCTAAATATTTTTCTACTCTATTATCTATGCCTTCGTACCTACCACAAACTAAAACTAGCTGATTGTATTTAGATAATCTTTGAGCATCTTTTTGTGTAAATTTTTTACCAGCCGGACTAAAAAGAATTATCCTACTTTTTGATTTTTGCTTGCCCCGCGTAGCTTCAGCGAAGTGGGGAGTTTTAATTTTTGATATCGCGCTATTGATTACATCCGCCCGCATTACCATCCCCGGCCCACCACCATAAGGCGAATCATCTACTGTTTTATGCCTGTCCTCCGCATAATCTCGGAGATTATGAATTTTAATTTCTACTAACTTTTTCTCTTGCGCCCGCGCCAAAATAGATTCATTAAAATATGAATCAAATATATTGGGGAAAATTGTTATAATATCAAATTTCATTTATTTGAAGGTAGAATGTAGATATTAGAAAGTAGTTTTATTAGCCTCCACCTTCTACCCTCTATATTCTATTAATATCTGCTCCCACTGCCTTTAATCTACCTTCTAAATTCTCGTATCCTCTATCTATATGCTCCACACCGTTTATTATCGTCTGGCCCTTAGCCACTAAAGCCGCAATAACCATCGTCATACCAGACCGTATATCGAAACCGGTAACCTCTTTACCAAAAAGAGAAGATGGACCAATAATTAATGCTCTGTGTGGGTCCATTATTACTGCGTTCGCACCCATCTTCATAAGTTCACGCAAATAGCTCTGGCGCGCTTCATACATCCATTCATGCACCAAACTAGCGCCTTCCGCTTGCGTGGCTAAAACCGCAAATGGCGGTAAATGATCGCAAATTAATTTGGGATACAAACCCGACTGTATCCTAAAAGATTTATAAGGCGAAGTTGGCGGCAAAATGGTAAGTGAATTTGTATCTTTCTCGAAATTAACATTCATTCTTTCTAACTGCATTAAAACAGAATCCAAATATTCAAACTGAATCGGCAATAATTTAATTTGACTTTTGGTGGCTGCCGCCAAAACCGCAAAAGCGCTAATTTCTAAATCGTCGGAAATAACTTGGTGTTGAACATTATTTAAAAAGACTTTTTTTCCCTTAATTTTAAGCGCGGTTGTACCAATTCCGATTATTTCCACTCCGGCTGATACCAGCATCTGACACAAATCTTGAACGTGGGGTTCGGCCGCGGCCAGTCTAATTTCTACACTATGATTATCCATACCCGCCGCCAGCATTAAAACATTTTCTGTAGCTGTAACCGAGGGTTCTTGTAAAACTATCCGCCAGCTGGCGGATGCGCTATTTAGTTTATTAACTTTTAAATATAGATTTTCCTTTTCGGTTACGTCTACACCTAATTCTTTAAAAGCATTTAAGTGCGTATCTAAGGGACGCGCGCCAATAATATCGCCACCGGGATAAGGCAAAACAGCTTCGCCAAAACGAGCCAGCATCGGCCCTGCAAATAAAATTGAAGCTCTTAGCTTCCTAGCCGAATCTGGTAAGGGTTTTGATTTTAAATTTTCTGTATTTATTAAAAGCTCATTCTCGCCTAACCATTTATATTCTCCGCCTAAATAAGAGACAATTTCCAACATCATTTCTACATCATTTATTTTAGGCACATTGCTTAACTTTGTTTCTTTTAACAAAACCGAAGCTGCAATCAAAGGCAAAGCGGCGTTTTTAGAGCCACTTATTTTTACACTGCCTTCTAGGGTTTTACCGCCGTTTATTACAAACTTAGACACGATAATAAAAAAATTTCTAATTACCAATTTCTAATCAATACCCAATGACTAAGTATCTAATTTAGAATTTATCATTAGACATTAGGGTTTGATTAGATATTAGAAATTAGTCATTTACAATATACATTAAATGCTATAAAACACAAACCGCCCGATATTACTCGGACGGTAAATGTTTTTAACAAAAAAACGTCTACAACTTTAGGTCATCTACCACATCATCTACCGATTGGGATCTTTCTGGCCTTGGGGGCCTGGTGCTACCAGCTGGCTCTTCAATCTTTAAGTTTACTCTGGCATTGTTTTTTGCGCCCACAATGCGAAGTAATGTTCTTAAAGCGCGAGCCGAAGCGCCTTGTTTGCCAATAACCACGCCCATATCTGCCGAGTTTACTTTTAACGTAAGTAGAACTCCCATTTCGTCGACGGTACGTGTGGTAGAAACTTCATCCGGCACATTTACCAAAGACTTAACCACAAATTCTACGAAATCTTGATCTGCGAATTTAGCCATTGCTTGTTGTTCTATAATTAATTCAATTCTGAAAATCTGCGACCTTTTTACCGAAAACAGAAAACCGAATATACGAATCTTGTTTTCGGGTACGAATTTAACATCTATACTAAGATAACAAAATAATTATTAAGCTGCAACCTGCGCCTCGTTTGACGGGGTTGCTCCTGTATTTTCTACTGGGGCTATTTCTTCTTTTGATTCTGTAACTGGCTCCACAACTGGAGCAGATTCGGATTTAATCTCTGGTTTTACTTCACTAACTGAACCCTTTTTAGCTTTCCAAACTTTTGTTTTTTCACCAGCAACAACACCCAAATCTATAAACATATTATGTAAAGTTGCAGAAGGTTGAGCGCCTTTAGCTATCCAATATTTAACCCTCTCGGTTTGGATATTTTTTTCTTTGCTGTGAGGATTATAGAAACCCAAAAGTTCCAAGGTTTTACCCTGTGGTTTCCATTGACTTTCTTGCAAAACGATTCTGAAAGAAGCCTGATGTTTTTTGCCAATTCTTTGTAGTCTAATTACGAGCATGTAGTTTACATTAAAAAATCACCCAACGGTGATAGCTTTGGGATATTATCAGATTTTACCGCACTGGTCAACAACCGAGCCTAGGCCAGCTAAGCTGGCTGAGCTCGGTCAACGGCCAGTTTTCTCTAGGCGTAATACTCTTTGTTCTAAGAGTTTAAACTCATCACGCCCAACCTTTTCCTTTAGATCATTTCTGATTATTCCCAATTCAACCTTAACTTCCATCATATCTCCCTTTAACTGTTTTGTATCTTTTTTAAGTTCATTTGTATCTTCCCGTAACAAAACAATATCTGCTTTTACTTGTTTTGTATCTTCCTCGAGTCTGTCCACCTTGACAGCCACATAATCAACCTTATCTTTGACATGAGATAAAACCTCTCCAAAAACACCAAAATCATGCCCCAATTTTTCTAAAAGGATTGTATTATAATCTTTCTTGATTTTAAGTTTTTTAACCGCCATATAAACATATTCTACTCCTTAACTTGGGTTGGTCAAATAATATTATTATGCACAAACAAAATACACCGAGCATACGATCGTATGCTCGGTGTACAATAAAAAAGAACGGCAGTGTTGGCCGTTCTGTGTTGAAATGAAACATGGTCCTTTTATTTTTCACTTATATTTATAGGTTTTCGTTCAAAAAGCCACGCCCCTACAAATACCAAGCCTACAAATAATATGAGGGCAAGTATAATGTACAGTAAATTTTCAAAAAAAACGTCTGCAGGATCAGCTAATCTAAACATCAGAATGACGGTATAAAAAGTTCCAACAATTCCACATCCACAGAGCGTACCACCCAATCCTCTCCGACGTTCTACTAGTAATGCTTTTGAAAGCAACTTTCTTCTTTGAATTATCTTTCCAATTTTTTCGTCCCACAGCTCTAGCTGTTCTTTTAAATGGGCTCTGTGTATCTGCAATCTTCTATAGAGTTCGTCCATTTTATATCCCCTTCTCTAAAAGTACTGTTTGGACTTGTCTGCCCTACAAGATGTCTATTTAAATGAACTTGTTAAAACAATATATATCATAACTAACAAAGAGTCAATCTAGGCGCTCTATAGTTTCAACGACAACAAATGCGAAATGCCGTCTTTCATGGAAACGCCATATAAAGCATCAGCGCCGCGCATGGTTTCGCGGTTATGCGTAATAATTATAAATTGAGTATCGCGCGAAAGCTCTTTAACCAAACGCACAAATTTTTGTGTATTGGTTTCGTCTAAAGCCGCGTCAATTTCATCTAACACCATAACTGGGGGCTTGCGAATACTGGCTAAAGCAAACAGAAGCGCAATGGAAGTTAAAGTTCTTTCCCCGCCCGAAAGCGTACCTAGATTTTTTATTTTTTTATTGGGTAAATCTAGTTTAATTTCTACTCCACTCTCTCCATCATCCTCTTGATTAAAATCTTCTCCCAATTTTTGATCTTTAATATTTAATTTTTGATTTGCGGTTTTGGCTTCCGCGAGACTCGCCTTTCCGCCACCAAATATCAACCTAAAATACCCACCAAAAACACTGCTCATTTCGGAAAGTGTGGTTTTATATTTTATACTTATTTCCTTTTCTAAATTTTTAACCAAACCCTCCAAAGAAGTTAAGGTTTTAGAAAGATCTTCGAATTCTTTGCTTAAAAATTCAAAACGCTGGTTAGCACCTTCGTATTCTTGGATTGTTTTTTCGTCTATGGTACCTACTTCTTCCAATTTTCTTTTTAACTTCCAGACCATGTCTTCAGCAGCCGCGTTTGATTTATCCTGCGAAACTTTAGTGGAGTAGGACGCGACTAAAACTACTTTATTATTTTGCGGTTCCACGCTTAAAACTTCTGCCAAAGTAACCACGCCCACCGCCGACATATCTTGATTAAATTTGTCTTTATGCAATTTTAACTTTTCGCCCTCTATTTCAATTCCTCTTAAAGCACTTTCCAAGCGGTAAAGTTCGGATTCTTTTTCTCTGTAAATCCTTTCCGAAGCCAAAGATACTTTGCGTTCGTCTATAAGCATTTTCTCTTTTTCGGAACGTAGTGAATTAGCTTCTTCTAGTTTCTGCCTAATTTCTTTTTGCGAAGTAAGTAATTTTTCTAAACCACCCTTAAGCAAAGGCAAGGTGCTTGAGTTCACCGCAGGATCTATGCCTTTTTCTATAGCTTTTAATAAATCTTGCAAAGCTACAGCCACGCCTGCCATAACCCGCCTTAAAGATTCAACATCCATACCCTTAAAATCAACGCTTAACTTGCTTACTAATTCTCCTATTTTTCCTTTTAAATATTCTACGCTCACCGGCAAGCGTTGACATTCCCTTTCTTCTTCTAAATTTATTTTACCTTCGGTAGAAATTACTTCCCTCGCAATTTTGTTTTCTTCGGCTTCTAAATTTCTTACCTGTGAAATACTGGTGGCCAATTCAGCGTTAAATGCTGTTTTTTTATCAAACGAAAATAATTCTTCGCGTAATTTTTTAACTTCTGCGCTAAGTGGCTTTAAACTTTGCTTCATCTGCTTTTCTTTTTCCGCAGTTTTATTTTCCCAAGCCAAAATCTCTCTGTATCTATTACCAAACAAATCAACCGCCGCGGTTTTAAGTTCGGTTATATATTCTGCCTTTTTTTCTAACTTTTCTTTTTCTCTTTTTAAAACTCTAAGCTGGGGTTTTAGTTCGGTTAAAATTGCACCAACTTTTTCTAAATTTTCGCGCGTGCGTCTTAATTTAGCTTCGGCTTGGTAACGCTTATCTTGATATTCTTTTACACCAGCCGCTTCTTCTATAAAGCCCTTAAATTCTTTGGGCGATAAATTTAAAAGCTTATCCGACATGCCTTGCGAAATAACTCTAAAAGAACTATCACCCACACGCGACTTTGCCAAAAATTCTTCCATGTCTGTTAAACGAATCTTTCTGCCGTTTAAAATATATGAATTTTCTCCACTCTTATTTATCTCGCGTTCTACCAAAGCTTCGCTTAAGCCTAAGTGACTATTTGGTTCATCAGCCATATCAAAATGCATAGCTACATTGGCCAGCGCTAAAGAACCGCGAGCATTTGACCCATAAAAAATAAGATCTTCGCCTTTTTTACCGCGCAAATTTTTAAAGCTTTGCTCGGCCAAAGCCCAACGGATAGCATCTACCACATTAGATTTACCCGAACCATTTGGACCTGCTACCACCGTAATGCCTTTGGGAAAATCTAAAACTGTTTTCTTAGCAAAAGACTTAAAGCCGGAAATTTGTAACGACTTGAGATACATAATATAGATATTATTTTACCATAAATAAAAATCCCGAGTGCATTTTACACCCAGGAATATACTCACATCAAGGTTAAACCTTGATGTCATCAAATTTTCTTAACTAACAAGCTAATAACTAAAAAGCTAGAAAGCTATCTTTCCAGTGCTGCCTCTGCGGCTTTTTGTTCGGCTTCTTGCTTGGAAGGTCCCGAACCTGTGCCAACTAGGTCTTCATTTAAATAAACTCCAACTTCAAAAATTTTGTCGTGATCCGGCCCAGTTTCGTTTAACACCTTATAATTTGGAGTAACGCCAAATTTTTCTTGCGAACGCTCCTGAAACAAACTTTTAGAATCTTTATACGATTTACTTTTTATTATTTTTTCTAAATCGCAAATAATATTCTGTTTAATAAATTTAGCCACAGTTTCATAGCCTTGATCCAAATACATAGCGCCGATGAGAGCTTCCATAGTATTAGCCAAAATAACTTGGCGGGCTCGGCCAATATCTTTAGCCTCGCCTTTGGAAAGCAACAAAAAATCGTTTAAGCCAAGTTCGTTGCCTATCTCGCTTAAATTTACATAGTTAACCAAAGCCGCCCGCCAGTTTGTTAGTTCACCTTCGGGATTTTTATAATTCTTATAAAGATATTCGGTTACTACGAGTTCCAAAACGGCATCGCCTAAAAATTCCAACCGTTCGTTGTTTTCTAAACCAGATTCTGGGTTTTCGTTTAGCCAAGAGCGATGAATTAAGGCTTGTTTTAAAAGATTCTTGTCTTTAAAAACAACCCCCAACTTATGCTCTAAATTTTCAAGATTATTCATAAACCAGCGACACTAATTACGAATACACACTAATTTACGAATTTTCATTGGTGTCATTCGAGTGCATTCGTATATTGGTGTCGCTATTAACATTGGTATTATTTTTTGTCTTAGAAATATCGTCTTTCAAAGGCTCACCTATTTCCCTATATATTGTGCCTAAAACTCCATTTACAAATTTTCCAGATGACTCGCCACCAAAAGATTTACCTAATTCTATAGCCTCGTTTATGGCCACCTTAGGTGGAACTTCTTTGTAATCACCAAATAAAAGCTCGTAAATACCAAGTCGTAAAACATTTCTATCTACCATAGCTATTTGCTCAATTGGCCATTCGGGAGCGGCTTTGGCAATTATTTGATCAATTTTTGCTAAATAAGAAATAACGCCATTTACTAATTGGCGAATAAAAGAATCATCCTCTAAACCAGGACCAAACTCTTTAGAGTTTTGTGCAATATAAGCCTCCAAATTGGCAGTGTTCCCACCGCGAAAATCCCATTCGTAAAGACTCTGCATAGCGATAGAACGAGAGAGATGACGGTTTGCCATTGGAAAATTACTAATTTCTAATATCTAATTTCTAATCAAATCTCAATGACTAATGACTAAAAATCTTTTTGACATTAGACATTTAAGCATTAGAAATTGATTAGATATTAGTAATTAGGTATTAGACATTATTTACCCGATTTCTTCTTAGCTTTCTTCTTAGCCGCCTTAGCCACCATATCTATTATCTGCTTGCCCTTATAGGATCCGCAATTAACACAAATAACGTGCGACAAAACCTTAGCTCCGCATTTAGAGCAAACGGTTAAAACTCTTTTCTTTAAAGCCAAATGACTACGCCTATGACCTTGTTTAGATTTAGTACGCCTGTGTCTGGGTACACCCATATGTTTTTCTATGAACGATAGTGAATAGCTAAAAACATGTGTCCTTCCGTAACTCTGAGAATCAGAGCAAAGGATGACCATGACTTATCAATTCCCTAATACTCTATCAAAAATCGAATATATTGGCAACCCAGTAAAAGTAAGTAACTGGACTATAATGCAAATATATTTTATACTCTATATAAACATAGATCTTTAAAAACTAGACTGGAGATATGCCTTATGGCGCGCCATATTGAAATGCTGACAGGGCAAATGGTGGATTATTTTATTAAGCCTCACGCAGACCGAGATGCGTTAAACAAACACGAAGGCGAACTAGGCAAAACTTGGCTATATTTATTATCACTTATGGCAGAATGTTTTGAAAACCAACCAAAAGAAGTAACAGCCGATGTAACAAAATGCATAATTGAAAAACTGTCCTCATCTTCAACAGTAGAGCTTATATTATTGGCTCTAGTGGTTAATAAGTTAACAAAACAACAAAGATATACTAACGATTTTGAAACTAGAGGGAGGTTATATAGTTTTAAGTGCACACTATTAAATTTAGCTATCCTGCACTTCTATTGGGTTGACGGAATTTACTACGTCAAAGACGAAAAACCTTGGCTCAACAAAAAAGAAAGACCTTTTTTGTTAATACGCCAAGACCTACAAAACCAAGGCAATTTGATTTTAAAATTTGCCATAGCAAGTTCTTACCGAGTAGACGAAACCTCTTTAGTGCTTAAGCCCCATTATATGCCAAACAGTTTTATTAGTTTGCATTTACCTAAAAATACTTTGCACCCAGAAATAGCCGAAATTGTAGCAATGTATGAATTAGGGAAAGTAATGCCAAGCAGGCCTGCGCTATCCCTTGAAGTAATCACTTCATTCTAAAAACAAATCCGCTCCGACCTAAGTCGCAGCGGATTTTTATTTTTATATTCTAACAATTAACGATTTCTCCACTTCGCCAAAGCCTAACTATTTCTGGTAACTGTCTCATCTGTTCTACAAAATGACATGTAGGAGCAGAAACAACTCTCACAGCGCTTGAAATGAGTATAGTGACTATAGCAATTACAGAAATAATAAGTTCTATGAACCCGATCAGAAAAGAATACGCCAGCCTTCCATTTCTCTTATAAGCGCCATAAACCCAGAAACAATAAAGCCCTAATAAAACCAAGCCTATAATCTGAATCATTTTAACTACCCTCCTGTTAGAAGTTTGTTTAAAAGGAACTTCTAACAGGATACAATACTAACTAAGTTTTATCAAGTTATATTGCATAACTTGTTCTGCTATACTTTGATTGCATTGACCACGTTCTACATTCTATTTTCTATCCACTAGTATCTAAATATGAAATTTTCCCACCTCCACACGCATTCTCACTATTCCTTGCTCGATGGCTTGGCAAAAATTGGCGATCTGGTAAAGCGCGCCGGCGAATTAGGTATGGATTCGTTAGCCTTAACCGACCACGGCGCTATGTACGGCGCTATAGATTTTTATAAAACCGCAAAAGAGGCGGGCATAAAACCAATCATAGGTTGCGAGCTTTATGTTGCCACCGAAAGCCGTCTTTTAAAACGCGCCGGCATAGACGACAAACGCTACCATCTAACAGTTCTGGCCAAAAACATAGACGGCTATAAAAACTTAATAAAACTTGTAACCAAAGCTCATTTGGAAGGATTTTATTACAAACCGCGCGTAGACAAAGAATTACTGCGCGAACATGCTAAGGGTTTAATTGTTCTTTCGGGCTGTTTCCAAAGTGAAATTTCCAAAGCCGTAAGGCATAAAAAAACCGATGAGGCCGAAAAACTTATTTATGAATACCAAGAAATTTTTGGGCGTGAAAATTTTTATTTAGAAATAATGCCGCACGGCGCCAAAGAAGAATTAGTATACGTTCTACAAACATATAAATATCTTTCCGAAAAAACCGGTGCCCAACTGGTAGCTACCAACGACGTTCACTATATAAACCACGAAGATGCCGAAGCGCAAGATATTTTAATTTCGGTAGGCACCGGCACCAGCACCAAAGACAAAGACCGCTTAAGCTTGCTCGAATATAATCTTTCAATGCATTCGGCCGAAGAAATGTTTAAACTTTTGCCGCAATACCAACACGCTCTAGAAAGAACTCATGAAATTGCCGAAAGAATTAATTTAGAATTAGAACTTGGTAAATGGACATTCCCCGATTTTAAATTGCCAAATGGAACAACCGCCGACAGCGAATTACGCAGATTAGCCGAAGCCGGTTTTGCCCGTAGAAACTTGGAACGTTCAGAACTTTATTTGAGCAGAATGAATTACGAACTTGGAATTATAGAGGCCAAAGGCTATGCTCCTTACTTTTTAGTGGTGGCTGATCTTTTGCGGTTCGCCCATGAAAACGGAATTTTAACAAACATTAGGGGCTCGGTAGCAGGTTCGCTGGCAACATATTTAACGGGCATTACAAAAGTTAATCCCATAGATTATAAAATTCCATTTGAAAGATTTTTAAACCCCGAACGCCCTTCGGCACCCGATATAGATATGGACTTTGCCGATAACAGGCGTGATGAAGTTATTCAATACGCCATAAAAAAATATGGGGAAGATAAAGTCGCGCAAGTTGGCACGTTCGGCACCATGATGGCACGCGCAGCTGTGCGTGACGTGGCTCGCGCTTTGGGCCATCCATATTCTATTGGCGACAGTATAGCCAAACTTATTCCCATAGGTTCGCAGGGTTTTCCTATGACGATAGACCAAGCCTTAAAAATTACACCCGAACTTTCTCAACTATACGAAACCGATGCAACGGTAGCTGAAGTAGTTAACCAAGCTAAAAAAATGGAAGGTTGCGCTCGGCATATTTCGGTACACGCGGCTGGTGTGGTTATTAGCCCGCGCCCACTTATAGAATTTGTGCCATTGCAGTTAGATCCTAAAGGTGGCCGCATAATTACACAGTACGATATGCACGCCGTGGAAGACGCCGGGCTTTTAAAATTTGATTTTCTGGGCATAAGAAACTTATCTATTTTGGAAGACACAGTTAAATTAGCCAAAGAACACCGCAATGTAGATTTAGATATAGAAAATATTCCTCTGGATGATAAAAAATCTTTCGAACTTTTGGCTAAAGGCGAAACAATTGGCCTTTTCCAATTAAATGGCGCCGGCATGACCAAATATTTAAAGGATTTAAAACCCACCACCATTCACGACATTAACGCTATGGTGGCCTTATATCGCCCCGGTCCTTTGGAATCTATCCCAAGATATATAGAGAGAAAACATAACCCACGTTTGGTTGAATATTTCGACCCAAGAATGAAAGATATTTTGGATCAATCTTACGGAATTTTAACTTACCAAGACGATGTTTTAATGGTAGCCATAAAATTAGCCGGCTACAGTTGGCTGGAAGCCGACAAGTTGAGAAAAGCTATGGGTAAAAAAATTCCAGCCGAAATGGAAGCCCAGAAAGCCAAATTTATGGCAGGCGCTGTTAAAAATGGCATGACCGATTTTAAAGCTTACGAACTTTGGAAACTTATCGAACCTTTTGCCGCTTATGGTTTTAACAAAGCCCACGCCGCTAGTTACGGCCGAGTCGCCTACCAAACCGCCTATGCTAAAGCTAACTTCCCTGCCGAATTTATGACCGCCGTTTTAACCGCTGAATCCGGCGACATAGAAAAAATTGCCGAAATTATAAATGAGTGCACGCGTATGGGTATTCCTGTTTTACCGCCGGATGTAAATGAAAGTGTTGGAAAATTTACAGTTATAAAAGGTATAGATAGTAAGGGAGACTTGTCCTCCGAAGCTTTACCGTGTCCTTCCGAAGCCTTGCGCGAAGGAGGAGCGAAGGAGGATAAAATACGCTTTGGTTTGGAATCTATTAAAAATGTTGGCGTAAATGTGGTGGGAGCAATAATAGAGGCGCGAGTCCAAGATGGAAAGTTCAAATCGCTGTCCGATTTTATAGAAAGAATTAAACATAAAGATCTAAATAAAAAATCTTTAGATGCCATGGCCAAAGCCGGCGCGTTGGATAGCTTAGGCGAACGCAACCAAATTATAGAAAATATGGATTATCTTTTAACTTTTTCTAAAGAAATAAAACAAGCCAGTTCCCTAAATCAATCCAGCATTTTCGACAACATTGCCGACTCTGCCCCTGTTTTAAAATTAAAACCGGCCATTCCAGCTACAGAATCCGTTAAATTGGCTTGGGAAAAAGAACTTTTAGGTTTGTATGTTAGTTCTCACCCATTGGAACAACATAAAGCAATTTTAGAAAAGAAAACAAAGCCGATAAAAGATTTATTGGCTTCCTCCAAACAAGTTGTTATCGGCGGCATAATAAATAAATATAGAAAAATAATAACCAAAACCGGTAAGCCTATGGCCTTTGCCCAGCTAGCCGATTTTTCTGGCGAGATTGAAGTTGTGGTTTTTCCCGACACCTACGCCCAAAAACCAGAGATCTGGGAAATGGATAAAATAATGTTAATAAAAGGCCAAGTTCAAATCCGCGACAACGCTTTGAAACTAATCTGTAGAGAAGCTAAAGAGTTGACAAGTAACAGTTAACACGCCTAAAATGCTTTAATCCCTCTAAAAAAGGAGAAAGGCTATGCTTACTAGGTTAGTTCTTTTTGAAATAGCGGGTAATACTGACGATATTGTAGTAGATGCAGGTGGCCCATCAACGGATAATGGATTGTTTGCGGGCTGGATAACAAGAGGCTCCGGCCATAACTACAAACCGCTCATAAGCACAAACCCTGTTTTCAAAACAGCGGAATTGGCAAAGTATTTTATGCAACAGATTGTTGAATTTGCAAAAAAATTTACAGAAGAAGATTTGGGTGACGCTATAAAAAATCCCGGGCACCCTTTGCACTTTTTAACGCTGAATAACAAAGAATTAGGTATGATCCAAGATATAGTAGCCGCAAGTAAAATACCTGCCAAGGTTTAATATTGTTTAATACCTATCTGATCGAACACTCGGTGTTCGATCAGATACCGCCCGATGGCGTTAGCCATCGGGTTTTTTTATCGAAGTTCCACTTCAATAAAAATCAATAAGAAAAAAATAATGCATCATTTCAATCTCTTTGAATCTTCTTGAATCTCTTTTTCTCCAGTCATACCGAGATAGCGATCGCTATCTCGGTATATGTTGTTAATCTGAATTTGATTAGATCAAACCGAATATTTTGCGAAGATGAAGTTCGTTATCTAAAGTACTAGCAGTGATTAACCTAACCCACGGTCTAATCTCAAAATACTCAACCACAAAATCAATTTCACTTTGGCATTCGTAAGGCTGAACTAACACACTCTTTTGATACTCATAAAAACCTAATCGTTTTAATGTTTCACGCAGGGCTTCTCGGGCAGGTTTGTGTTTCTCGGGTATATCAAACAGCACCAGTCGCCATTTTTTGTCCCAAACCTTAGGCCTATTTATTTCCATATTATCAACATTAAAGGTAATAGCTTTCCGTTTACCTTTGTCGGTTAAGATCATAGTTAAAGAACCATCAGGGTTTTCTTGTTCGCGGATTAGTTTGGATCTATAAAGATTGAATATAGCCTTCTCCAAAGATTGTTTATTGATCCGTTTCCATTCTTTGGATATTCCTTTTAACACCCGAAAATATTGTTTGGGAGTTCTGGCAAAACCTAAACCCACTCCGCCCAAAAGCAGAAGAATAATTTTTTGCTGAACCGGACCTAATCGATTTAGTCTCCCTCCTGTTTTCATTAACAAGAATTATAACATACAAATATACTGAGATAGCGATCGCTATCTCAGTATATTCTTGCAAAATAGTCTATTTCTGATAATATTTCTCTATTCGTATCATTCGCATACATTCGTATATTGGCATTATATTTATATGGAAAAACCCGACCATAAAAAGCTCGGCCAGGAATTGGATCTTTTTTGTTTCTCCGATCTAGTGGGTAGCGGTTTGCCTTTATGGACACCCAAGGGCACTATCGTTAGAAACTTGCTGGATACTTTTGTTTGGCAACTTCGTAAAAAACAAGGCTACCAACTGGTAGATATTCCTCACATTACCAAAAAAGATTTATATATAAAAAGCGGTCACTGGGACAAATTTAAAGACGAACTTTTTCATATAAAAACACGCGAAGGTCATGAATTTGCTTTAAAGCCTATGAACTGTCCGCATCATATTCAAATTTTTGACCGCAAGCCTCACAGTTGGCGCGAAATGCCTCAACGCTACGCCAGTACCACCAAAATGTACCGCGATGAACAAACCGGCGAACTTAATGGCCTTGCTCGTGTGCGCGCCATAACCATAGATGACGCTCATGTTTTCTGCCGTCAAAATCAAATCAAAAAAGAATTTGCTACTGTTTGGGATATTATAGACACTTTTTATAAAACAATCGGTTTTGGACTTACCGTTCGGCTTTCTTTCCACGACCCTAAACAAAAAGAAAAATATTTAGGCACTTCGGAAATGTGGAGCTTTGCCGAAAATCAATTACGAGAAATTGCCAAAGAAAAAGGCGTAGATGCCGAGGAAGCTTTGGGTGAAGCTGCTTTTTATGGGCCAAAAATAGATTTTACCGCCAAAGATTCTTTGGGCCGAGAATGGCAAGTCGCCACCATACAGTTGGATATAAATATGCCGGAAAGGTTTGACCTAACTTGTGTAAATGAAAAAGGAGAAAAAGAAAGAATCGTAATGGTTCATAGCGCTATATTAGGTTCTATTGAAAGATCGCTTGCAGTTTTATTGGAACATTTTAATGGTGCCTTTCCGTTATGGCTAGCCCCAGTACAGGTAGCTGTGTTACCTATAAGCGATAAAACTGCTGAATATGCCAACAAAATTGCAAACGAATTAACCGAAGCCGGAATACGTTTTGAACTTTACGAAAAAAATGAAACAATTGGTAAAAAAATCCGCGAAGCTGAAACACAAAAAATTCCTTATTTGGTAATTGTGGGCGCAAAAGAAGAAGAAAATAAAACTGTAGCCTTGCGTCAACGCAGTAAGGGCGATCTTGGCGAAATAAGTATCTCTGATTTAACTGATCGACTCAAAAAAGAAATTGAATCCAAAACTCTCTAAAATAAAATACCGCTCCAGCGTTTGCCGGAGCGGGTTTGTTTTTGTTACACCCTAGACAATACGAGACATCAGTTTTGACCTCGTAAAAGGACCAAAAACCAAACTCTTCAGAAACAATACCAACTGTTTCCTCAAAGTCATCTTTGTAAACCTATCCTCATCTAGCATATCTCGGAGTTGCCAAACTCCGGAAGCCGCCCAGAAACCTAGGACAAACAATAAAAAATTCATCAAATATCTCCTTTGAAAGAACTGCGTTGATTAAACTTGATTCGTTTAGACACCAGCGTATAATCTAGGCATGGATTTGTCAAATAGCAAGTTGCCCAAGGTGGTGGTTATTCTCGGCGTAACGGCTTCGGGAAAAACCAAGCTAGGTATAGATTTAGCCAAAAAATTTAAGGGTGAGATAGTTTCGGCCGATTCTAGGCAAATATATAAAGAATTTAATATTGGCACAGCCAAACCTGCCGGCCATTGGATGTTGGCCGAGGGCGAGCGGAAATTTGTAGCTAGTGGCGTGGTCCATTATTTAGTCGACAAGATTGACCCTAAAGAAGATTTTAATTTATCCGACTACAAAAAACTGGCTCTAGAAAAAATAAAGGAAATAAATAATAAAAATAGACTGCCTTTTTTAGTGGGTGGCACAGCCTTGTATCTAAAAACTGTGTGCGAGAACTGGGAGATTCCCGAAGTAAAACCTAATCTGGCGTTAAGGCATAAACTGGAAAACAAAAAAACAGAAAGTCTGCATGTCGAACTAAAAAAATTAGACCCCGAAGCCGCTGTGGTGACAAGCTTAAACAAACGGCGCATTATTAGGGCGCTGGAAGTTATTTACGCCACGGGCCGTAAATTTTCGGAACAGCGTAAAAAAGGCCAGCCGTTTTTTGATTGCCTAAAACTTGGTATTAAAATTTCTAAAGAAGAATACCCGCAAAGAATAGCTAAACGAACAGAGCAAATGATAAAAACGGGCTTAGTGGCAGAAGTTAAAAAACTCCACAAAAAATATTCGCGGTTGTTGGTGCCGATGCAGAGCAT
Source organism: bacterium (assembly GCA_030697795.1). Taxonomy (NCBI): domain Bacteria; species bacterium. The sequence continues at coordinate 37,964 of JAUYOV010000003.1, read as the reverse complement.
TGATTACCAAGAATTTAAAGAATATTTTGAGGGCAAAAAAACCTTGGCAGAGACTGTAGATTTAATAAACCAGCACCACCTCAACTTCGCCCGCCGGCAAATGATGTGGTTTAAAAAAGATAAAGATATTATTTGGATAACCTCGCAAAAAGAAGCTGAAGGAAAAATAAAAAGTTTTTTGAATTAAAAAGCCGCCCCGATTATAAAATCGCGAGCGGCTGTTATCTTGGAAAGTCCAAGACTTAGTCCTGAAATCTAAGAAAATGACGGAAGGCTCACCTCACAATATAACCCACGAGGCGGTAATGCTCCCCATCATCTCCCAGCCATGCACTGATACGTACCTCTCTGTAGTTTACCGTTGTACCTATCCAATCTTCAAGCCATCCAATACTCTGGATCGTAGAATCAGCCCAGTAGAGTTTTATGCTTCTCATTGAATCAATCATCACCACATGGTAGTCTTCCACAAGGTCACGGTGATACTCTCTGACCTGACCACTAATGGGTTTTACTACCATATAAACAAACCGCTCTAGTAACTCGGCTTTTGGGTCAGCGCTATAAAGCACCGTTACCGAATCGCCTCTTGTCCCGATGATCTCCATCAGCATAGTGTGCTGAGGTATCTTAAAGACTTTCTCGGATAAAGAATCCGTTTTCAATATCACCAAATCATTACACTTGGCAAGTATCACACCGCGAGCTTCTGCCAGATCATCTCCTATCATCTCTCCACGTACTTCTGTTGTGAGAGCTCCGATAATAATAATCAGAGCTAAGAAAGTATTTCTGGTCATCTCCTCATCTCCTTGTTAAAAAAATTTTGGGAAGGAACTACCTCCTACTTTGACTTACCATTATAGCAAATAAGATATTACATGTCAACAGCGCCTAAAACTCAACAAAATAGGGGGTTTTAAAGATGCGACTTAAAACTTTCGGCGAAGACGCTTGTAGATTTTGTCACGTCTGCCGGCCACCAGCAGCTGGATAGTGTGAGAAGAACGAAATTTAAACCCCACCCGATAATCTCTAGTGATACGAAAAGAAAACAACCCCTGAAGCGGAGCGCTCAAGGGTTTGGTGTGAAGCAGCGGGTCAAATGGATTTTTCTTTAGAATTGACAGCAGATCGGCTAACTTGTTTTGCAATTCAGCAGGCAATCGGTGAACATCTTTTACAAAATCACCATCATAAATAATCTCATTTATCGGAACGAACATGTTTTAGAAAAGATTCTTTGTTCTTAAAATTGCGAAAAGGACCTCGGTTACCGGAGCGAGTTAACATTTTTTTTACAAAAGAGTCTGTATACTCTCCTTCTGAATCTTTGAGGGATAAAAAAAGAAATTCTTTAATCTCATGCATTTCTTCTTTAATCTTCCCTAACTCCTTGTTGAATTTTTTGACTAATGTCTGTGTAGGCATAATTATAAAATATCACACACCATAACTTACCGCAACAACTCCTTTAATATCTCTTCCCCTACTTGTGGGTTAGCTTTACCTTTAGTAGCGCGCATCAATTGGCCGACTAAAAACTTTAGAGACTCTATTTTACCTTTTTTGTAGTCTTCTACCGGCTTGGGATTTTGAGCGATGATCTCTTGGGCGGCTTTGATTAATTCAGCGCGGTCACTCACCTGGCCTAAGTTTTTGTCTAGCAAAATTTGATGCGGGTCTTCGCCTGTTTTAAACATCTCGGCTAAAATTGTTTGCGCGGCCGAAGAAGAAATCTTACCCTGATTTATTAAAACCATCAGCTCGGCAAAATCTTCGGCTGAAATTTTAAGATCGGAAACATTATTATCGGATCCCGAAAGCAATTTCTGTAATTCCGTAATTAAGTAGTTTGCAGATAATTTTGTTAGGCCAGATTCGGCTTTTCCGCTGTTTGATGAGACCAGCCATTCTTTTAGTTCGCTAACAACTTTCTCGAAATAATCACCTAGTTCTTTTTGCACAGTAAAAACTTCGCTATCTTTGGACGTAATACCATACTCTTTAATAAATCTTTCACGGCGCGAAACTGGAAGTTCTGGTAATTCTTGTCTTATAAATTCAATCTGAGACTTATCCAATCTAACCGGTGGCAAATCTGGTTCTGGGAAATAACGGTAATCGTGTGATTCTTCTTTGTTGCGCTGTAAAAATGTTTCGCTTTTATTTTCGTCCCAACCGCGAGTTTCTTGTGCAACTTTTTCTCCACCATCTAAAACTTCAGCTTGGCGTTTTATTTCGTAATCAATAGCACGTTCGCACGCTCTAAAAGAATTTAGGTTTTTAATTTCCACTTTAGTCCCCAAAAACGCTGATTGACGCTGATCTATACGCGGACTGACGCTGATATTTTTTCCGCGTAAATCCGCGATAGCTGAAAGCGAGATATTAACTTCTATTCTTAGCTGGCCTTTTTCCATATCGGCATCGGAAACATTTAAATAGCGAAGTAACAATTGAAACTCTTCGCCAAATTCTTTAGCTTCTACACCAGTTTCAATATCGGGTTCGGTTACTAATTCCATCAACGGCACACCGGCTCTATTGTAATCAACCAAACTTTTTCGGATTTCGGATTTAGGATTTCGTGCTTCCGACTCGTGCACGAGTCGGCCAGTATCTTCTTCTAAGTGGATGCGCTTAATTTTAATTTCTTTACCGCTGGATAATTTTAAAACACCACCTTCACAAAATGGTTTTTCAAATTGAGAAATTTGATAACCCTTGGGCAAATCGGGATAAAAATAGTTTTTACGTTCGAACCAAGAATATTCGTTTATTTTTGATCCCAAGGCTAAACCGACTTTAACCACTTTATGTACCGCTTCAATATTTATAACCGGCAGAGTGCCTGGGTGCGCCAGACACACCGGGCAAACATTTGTATTAGGATTTGTTTCGTTTGGGTTATTAGCCGAATCACAAAACATTTTAGTTTTGGTATTTAGCTCAACGTGTATTTCTAAACCAATAACCGGCTTGTATTTTGGCATACAGAAATGATAGCATTTTGCTTTCGTATTAAAAAAGCCCTCCGACGAATCGGAGGGCTCTACTACACCCTCAACATTCTTGCTGGATGGTTTCCATCTTTATCCCAGAAAGATTAATCAGACTTTCTCCAAAAGGAGAATACGGTTTGTAGACTTTTCCGTAATGCACTATTTTTATACCGGCGTTTATGATCACCTTCAAACAATTCACACAAGGCGAGTGGGTTAAGTATATGGAAGCACCTTCAATACTGATGCCATGCCTTGCGGCTTGAACAATAGCGTTTATCTCCGCATGAATTGTGCGCAAGCAATTTTGCTCTACAAGGCCCTCTGGATCCCTAGTCTCATGCACGAAACAACCGACCTCAAGGCAGTGAGGTATCCCTGACGGAGCTCCGTTATAACCAGTAGCCAAAATTCTTTTATCACATACAATTACTGCCCCAATCTTAGCTCTAAGACAAGTAGAACGTTCAGCAACCTGCTTGGCAATATTGAGGAAATACTGATCCCAACCCGGCCTTGAGTCCATAAAATCCTCCTGTTTGATTTAGTTTTAAAGAACTCCTCCTTCGCCCACCCTTCGCTAAAAGCTATGGAGTGGCAAGCAAAAACACGAACCGATTTGGTTCGTGTTTAGGTTAGCAATTTATTTAAACTAGTTCAATTATTTAGTAACCTCTATCCCCATCTCCTGTCGTCGCTCAAGAAATTTCGCTCCTCTTTAAAACCACTCGGTTTTAATATTTCCTCCACGGGAAACTACCGTTTCCCGACCCCTTCCCAAGAAGTATGGGAATTATTTGGAGATTTCAATTCCCATACTTCTTGCTGTGCCCTCAATAATCTTCATCGCCTGTTCTATCGTATCAGCGCTAAGATCAGGCATTTTAATTTCGGCAATTTGGCGAACTTGTTCACGAGTAACTTTGCCTACTTTGGCCTTTAAAGGATCTTTAGCTCCCTTTTCTACTTTAGCCGCTTTTTTTAATAAATCGGAAGCCGGCGGTGTTTTATATTTCAAATCAAAAGTTCTATCTTCGTAGATAGTAATTTCAACTGGAATAACATTATCGCCTTTGTCGGCAGTAGCGGTATTAAACTTGGAACAAAAATCTTGCAAGTTTAAACCATGAGGCCCTAATGCGGTTCCTACTGGTGGCGCAGGGTTGGCTTTGCCCGCCTGCAACTGAAGTTTTACAACTGTTTTTATTTTCTTTGCCATATTTGTCTAAATTTTTTAAATTTAGCTACAAATATGTGTCCTGCGAAGCTCCGAAGGAGCGAAGTAGGACCATACTTGAAGCTGTGCTGTATATAATCTTAAATCTTCTTTATTTGTAAGAAGTCAAGTTCCACAGGGGTTTCGCGACCAAACATTGAAACGTCGTCGCTCAAGAAACTTCGCTCCTCTTTAAAACCCCTCGGTTTTAATATTTCCGCCACGGGAAACTATCGTTTCCCGACCCCTTCCATGTTTCAATGTTTTATATAACTGCCCTAACTCTATATCTTCTTTATTTGTAAGAAGTCAAGTTCCACAGGGGTTTCGCGACCAAACATTGAAACCAGTACCTTGATCTTGCCTTTTTCATCGTCTACAGCAGAAACCTTGCCGTCAAAATCTTTGAAGGGACCGTCCGTTATTTTTACCGCATCTCCTATTGCAACGTCAATTTTATACTTAGGTTCATCTATGCCCATACGCCGTTGGATTTCGCGAATTTCTTCATCGGAAACTGGAATAGGCGTGGTACCAGAGCCCACGAAACCAGTTACCCTAGGAGTGTTTCTCGCCACATACCAAGAATCATCCGTTACATTCATTTCTACTAAAACATATCCTGGATAAATTTTTTCTTCCACTACTCGGCGCTTGCCGTTTCTTATTTTAATTTTTTTCTCGGTAGGCACAATTACGTTAAAAATCCTGTCTTGCATACCTAAAGACTCAATTCTTTGTTTTAGATTGCGCGCCACAGTATCTTCGTACCCAGAATGAGTATGAAGCACATACCAATTTCGGCCATATTTTGATGTCTGCTTTGCCATATTTGTCTAAATTTTTTAAATTTAGCTACAAATATGTGCCCTGCGAAGCTCCGAAGGAGCGAAGTAGGACCATACTTATAACACAAATTTATTAAGTATAAACGAAAACACATAATCCAATCCTCCCAAAAAAACAGCCACTGCCAAAGACACACCAATAACCAGCAAGGTATATCTGGTTGTTTGTTCGCGGGTCGGCCAATTAACTTTAGTCAATTCTACGCGCACATCTTTCAAATATGATGTTAATTTGTTCATAAAATATAATCCCAATCTACAAATTGTATCCTAATGCTCCTAATGAATGCATTTTATTTGGGGCATTGGGATAAATTCGGATTATTTGGATTGTCTGGGCAAAGCCCTTAAAAAAAGAGCCCTTACGGGCTTACTTGACTTTAAGTATATACCTAGGGCATACTGTATGTCAATACCATGTAGTTTAATCCTTCAAAAAAGGAGGCTTATCATGTGGTTAATCTCTAATATGAGAGAAGAAGTCACTAGACTTCGCAGAGAAAACAGAGATCTAAAAGAGCGGATAGAAAAACAAAATCAGTTCATTGAAGGTCTTGCCCAAAAATTTCCTCAAGTACGTGAGGAATTTGATCGAATGAGGCGTGGGTATACATTCAAACCCGAACGCCCACCGGGAAGTTTGGTACCGGTTTGAAATCTAAAAAACTTCGGCAAAACATTTCCTCCGACATAACGTCGGAGGAATTTTATTTACACATCTAAATTCTTTACTGTTTTCGCATGTGTCTGGATGAATCGCTTTCTAGGACCAACTTCGCTACCCATTAAAATATCAAAAATTTTATCGGCATTTTCAGCATCGGCTACTCTTACTTGTTTTAATACTCTTACCGCCGGATCCATTGTTGTTTCCCATAATTGTTCTGGGTTCATCTCGCCTAAACCTTTATAGCGCTGTATATTAACGCCGGAAATTTTTTCTGTCTCACCTCCAACACCGACTTCTGCGTTTTCTACTTCTAAAGATTCTTCACCAGCTTCTTCGCCCAGCATTTTTATTTTTAATTTTAATTTTTGTTTGCCAGCCAAAACAGAACTTTTGCTACTCAACATTTGAGCTACAGTTGATTCTTTCTCGGCATCGGAATAAACATATCTAACATCTTTGCCTTTTTGAATTCTAAAAAGCGGCGGTTGCGCAATATACAAATAACCTTGTTCTATAATCTTGGGAAAATAACGATAAAATAAAGTTAAAAGCAAAGTTCTAATGTGCGCGCCGTCTACATCGGCATCGGTCATTAAAATTATTTTATGATACCTAACTTTTTCTATATCAAATTCATCGGCAATAGCCGCGCCCAAAGCAATAACCAAAGCTTTGACTTCTTTATTTAAAAGCATTTTATCTAAACGAGATTTTTCTACGTTTAAAATTTTTCCGCGCAAGGGTAAAATAGCCTGAAAAATTCTGCTACGAGCCTGTTTAGCCGAACCGCCGGCCGAATCGCCTTCCACAATAAATATTTCGGATTCACTAGGATCGCGGTTAGAACAATCCGCCAATTTTCCCGGCAAAGCCAACCCATCTAACAAGCCTTTTCTAATTACGGTTTCACGGGCAGCTTTAGCGGCTTCGCGGGCCTTTTTGGCTATGATTGTTTTTTCTAAAATTGTTCTAGCCTCTGTTGGATTTTTTTCCAAAAATTCCGCTAAGGTTTCGGCCACCGCCGATTCCACCGAGGTTCTGGCTTCAGGGTTACCCAGCTTGGCCTTAGTTTGGCCTTCAAATTGAGGCTCTTTAATCTTTACCGAAATTACAGTTGTTAAACCCTCGCGCACGTCTTCGCCGGTTAAATTGTCGTCAGCATCCTTTAAGAAAGAATTTTTTCTAGCATAATCGTTAAGGTTTCTAGTTAGCGCCGTTCTAAAACCGGTTAAATGCATACCGCCTTCTGGCGTATGAATATTATTAGCAAAAGATTGTTCTATGCCCTGAAAATCCTCGGTATATTGAAAAGCCACTTCAACGTTTATGCCATCTACCATTTTATCGCAAGCATAAATTGTTTCTTGTTTTTTAACTTTATTGCGGTTTAAATATTGCACATAAGCCACAATCCCGCCCTCAAAATAAAAACTATGGCTTTGAGCCGGCTTTAGCCTAGCATCGGTAATTGTAATTTTTACACCCTTAGTTAAATAGGTTTGTTGGCGTAAGTGATCTAGAATTCTTTGATAATCAAATTTAATTTCTTTAAAAATTTCGGGATCGGGTTCAAAAGTAACCGTAGTTCCGTTTTGACGGCACTTGCCTACTTTTTTAACTTTAGCTAGTGGCACACCCCGTTTATATTCTTGCACCCAAAGTTCGCTTTCGCGGCAAACTTCGACTTTAAAATAGGCCGATAAAGCATTAACCACCGAAGCACCTACGCCGTGTAAACCACCAGAAATTTTGTAAGATTCCCCGCCGAATTTTCCACCAGCGTGCAGAGTAGTCATAACAGTCTCCAGCGCAGATTTTCCTGTTTGTTTATGAACCTCCACTGGAATACCTCGACCATCGTCATCTATTTTTACTCTATTTTCGGATTCAATAACAACGCTAATATTTTTAGCATGCCCCGCCATAGCTTCATCCATGGAGTTATCTACAATCTCCCAAATTAAGTGATGCAAACCATCTACACCGGTAGAGCCGATGTACATACCAGGCCTTTTACGAACAGGCTCCAGACCCTCTAAAACATAGATGTCTTTGGCGGTATAGTTGTTATTATTTGCCATTTTTGTTGAAATTTATGAGCGTAGCGAAATAAATTTCACCACAAAATTGAGCACCCCGCCCATAATAAAACTGCCTATAAGCAGTGATGTTTTGACTCCTAATTATACAAAATTCCATATGATTTTTCCAATCTCTTTTTATGGGCGGGGTAACTGTTTGTTTCTGCTCACTTACGTTCGCAGACAAACACTTACCTCAAATCCGCCCCAAACTGCACGGCTGTTTCTTGGTAAATTTTATCCTGTATCGGGTCAATTTCATCCGTCGTCAGGGTTCGTTCGTTGGATCTGTAAATAATTCTATAAGTATAACTTATCTTACCCTCACCAAACTTTTCGGCGTTTTCGTATTTATCTAATAGCTTAACCTCTTCAACTAGATTGCCGCCCCTATCGCGAATTAAATCAAAATAATTATTGGGTATAAAAGTTTTATCAACCACAAAAGAAATATCGCGTACAATTGCAGGAAACTTAGAAACCTCTTTAAATTTATGGCCGAGTTTAAGTTGGCGCTTAACCCGTTCATCGTTAGACCAAAGCAAACGAATATCGGGCAGATCCATACTCACAATAGCCAAGCGCTCTAAGCCAAAACCAAAAGCCCAACCATTGTAGCCGGTAAGCCCCATCTGGGCGAGCACTTCTTGGCGTGGCATACCGCCACCCAGCACCTCAACCCACTCCTCACCCACCTTTACTTCAATTTCAAGCGAGGGATCAGTGTAAGGAAAAGTATCGACATTAAAACGAAGCTCGGTATCTTCTCCAAAAACAGTTTGCACAATCTCTGAAAGTACTTTTTTAAGATCATCGAGCTTAAGAACGCCTTGGCTATCGGGTTGTATATACCAACCGCCCATCTGGTGAAAAATATTCATATGACGGCGGTCAATTTCATCCTTACGATACACTTTGCCATAACACAAAGCGCCCAAGGCTTCGCCCTTTTGAATTCGTTCTTTTATTTCGGGCTGATTCAAATAATAATACCAAAAAACAGTGTCATGGGTGCGGAGAATATTTTTGTCGTCCACATAATAAGTGTCGGATTTTAAACGAGCTGGATGGTCGGGCGGGAAATTAAAAAGATCAAACGAGACGCTGGCTGGCACAATTTCGGGAATATTTATATCGTCAAAGTTTTTAAAAAAAGCAAGTTCTTTAACGCGCTTCACAATTTCGGCCAAGGGACTTTCTGGCATGCGCGCCAGATCGGGCATATCTAAAAAACGCCTTATGCGCAAACTCTCGGCATCGGTTTTTATATTTAGTGCCTTTTTTAAAGCTTCAGCATCGTCTGATTTTATAACAATATTCATTGATTAGATTATTAGATATTAGAGAGTAGAATGTAGATATCTTTTAAAACCTCCTAGCAAATTACCAATTTCCTTTAATTCATCTTTAACCTTTTTAAAATCGTTCTCCGATAAATAACGTAATTCATAAGCTATATGAATCTGACTTTCAACTTCGCTCAAAGAACCTAAAGCCATTGATACAAAGCGAATAAAATCTTTTTTTGATCCTCGAGCTGACCCTTCAGCAATATTAGAAGAAACTGATACAACCGCTCTTCTAATCTGGGAAGATAATCCGTAAAGCTCTGCTCGCGGAAACTTTTTGCTTATAGTGTATATTAAGCTAGCTAATTTAATACTTCTTTTCCATACATCCAAATTTTCATAATTTTTGGACATCTTTTTCTTATTCCCTACCTTCTACCATCCACTTTCTATTTTCTAGATTTAAAAAATAATACTCTATTCCAAATACCAATAGTAAGACCAATAAAATCGTCCAAATTTTTAGTAAGCCAAAATGACTCAACCACAAATAGACTACAGCTAGAAATGAAACTAGAGCGCCTTGCCGAAAAGCCATTTTTAATATGCGATTTAAACTCTTTTCTGTAACAAACCTCTTTCTAACATAAAAACCAAACCACGAAAATAGGCTAAAAAATAACAAAAAAAACACGCCCGAAAAAAGTGCTAAATTTAAACTATTGGCATTATAAGGGTTTATCAAAAAAATAACGGCTATTAAAGAAGCCAAAGACAGGAAAAAAACAGAACCCAAACCGGCTCTTAAAAGCTTAAGACTCATGTGTATTTTGAATAAATCTATAGGTAAATTCTAGCAATTTTAACACCCTAAATCAAGCGCGGAATAAACAAAAAAGAGGGCAGGTTCGCCCTCCTTAAGATTTCTACGTTCCTCTTTTTTATGTTAGAAGAAACACCTCGCAGCGGCTTTTAATTTCTCCACAGTCCTATTCCATCCTCTATCCCCCTTCTAAGGGTTAAAAGCAGAACGTAAAAATCTATGAAAAGATTCTAGCGCAGACTGTGTAAATTAACAAGGCGGCTTGATTCCGTCTTCCAAATATAAATCTCTGTAGGTTCTAGCGTTAGCCAGTCTTTTAAATTCTTCGCCATGGACTCGCAAAAGTCTCCTGAAAGACCTGCCGGCCCTTCGCCAACTTTCTTTGGTCCAGGGGCTTTCGGGATTTTTGTTTTTTTTAGCCATAACCGCCTCCTTTAAAGAACTGGGTTTATTTTGATTATATTCTTTTTGAAAAAAACCCGCTAGTGAATTTTCAATATTGATTCGACATTGACATAGAAATGATATAAAGCCCTCAAACATATACCGAGATAGCGATCGCTATCTCGGTATTATCTTAATTAAAAAAGCCCCAGCGGATTTTCCGCTGGGGGGTAAAAATGTGCTTAGAAACCAGAAACTTATTCTGGCATTGCTTTATTTCCGTCGAGACGGAAAAGAAAGGTGTGATCTCCCGCCTGAAGATACACAGACCCCTCCCAATCATCAAGTGCAAATCGTTCATGAATCCATCTGCTATTTTCAACCGTTTTGGTAATCCTGCTACTGCCGTTTACCAGAAAAACCATGTCTGGATTATTCTCACGAATAACCGTTACTTCAGGTTCACTTGTAACGGTACCGTCTTTCATGAAGTAGATGGTAAATAATGATGGTCCATAAGAGACACCCTCTCTGATCTGAAACAAATTCCAGGAATAGTCGACCCAGAAATTGTTTGATAATATCTCTCCCTCTTCAGATGCAGACTTTGGTTTATTCTCTACAGTTGTTGCCCTATCTCTTACAAACTCATCCAGAGATTGTTGTGTCTCGTTAAAGATCACTGAATTTATGGCCCAGGGAATCAGCGAATAGAGCATCCTTCTCATTGGATCACTACCATGGCTAACTCCGAAGATAAGACCGGCAAACTTGTTGTCTACCACATCAAATACCACCCCCCCCGAAGAACCCCCTTGAGCTATTTGTGTTTCGTTCACGACAACATATGTATAATCTAGATTCTCTATCTTTGATAGGCCATGAAACATATTCAGGGAATTAAATCTCCTATCTATACTTTTGTATTCTGATGGATAACCAAACATCATTACTTCATGCCCTATGGATGATCTATAATCTGGATCAATACTATAGAAAGACACTTCTTCTCCCGAAAAACTCTGCGGGATCATTTCCAAAACCGCCATATCATAACGTATTGCATCTCTAGCATTACCCACTCCAAGCAATTCTTTGTACGCTTTTGGGACAAAAATAGCTTTGGCCCGACCTATCACTGTCGCCGGTGACCCTTGTCTCACGTCGCACTCACAATCAGAGTCCATGTTAAGCATGTTGTCGTAGACAGCATGTGCTGTCGTCAAAATATGGCCCTTCGAACTAATAAAAAACCCTGAAGCAAAGCCTGTAAGACTACCGCGATAGCACACCAAGCTCACGACCCTTTTCTTAGCCAATTCATATATGGCAGTCTCTTGCTGATTCAGTCTGTCCCGACTGCCTTTGGCAACATTTGAAACCACCAACTTTTCCGCTGTAACTTTTTCATCACTTTGATAGTTCAGAATCTTTTCCTTACCACATCCCAAGAAATAAGACGTCAGAACCGCCAAAATAAAGTGCGCCATATCAATCCTTTCATTAACCACGTCAAACGTGGTTTGAGGGTTTAATTTATTTTTCAAAGATCTATCTAAAACCACGCTATTTAGCGTGGTTTTAGTATACTATATATAAATTATAAAGTCAAATCACATCGGCTACAACAACCTTCTTTCTTTTTTCTATAAAACTAATGACGAACGGCGTAAAGAAGTTATCTCGGCCTAAAAGATTAAAGGATACCTTAAACTCTGGTGAAAAAACAATTTTGCAGGGAAAAGTTTTATTGCCTAAAGTGAGCGCAACGCTATGAATATAACCTAATATTCTTCCACCTATGCCGGTTAGGTACACTTTTTTCCCTTTAGCCAATTTAATGCCAAGATACTCGGCAATTTCCGGACTAAAAACAGAAAAAGAAGCTCCGGAATCAACCAGAGCCTTAACAGTTATTTCTTTTTCTTGATGATTCAAAGTAATTTCCACCACCGGAAAATACCGGCCATCTTTTTCTATGTAGGGAAACTCATGCCTCATAAAATAATTAGAACATAAGGACCTTCGTCTTTTCTGGGAACACGAAAAACGGAAACCTTTAACTCCGGACTTTTGTCTTTAACTTTCTTCATGAGTTCCTTCAACGTCTCGCCATTAGCCACAACTTCACCATTTACAAAAGCAACCCACTGGCCAGCATAACGGCTTAGGTTGGTTTGTATTTTTGACAACATTTTTGTGGTCATATATATTATAATATACAAAAAAATATTTACAGGCAAGTAACTTAAACAAAAACAAACCCTATGGAAATTCCACTGAGCCGAGCTCGGTTCCACTTCCATCAAATCAAATAAAAAAGCCCCAGCGGTTTTTTCCGCTGGGGCTTTTGTTGAAATCAACCGCAACATGTATCTTTCGTCACCGTCTTCCAACCATGACCAATTTCAAACAAGAACATATTTGTACTTCCTCTATTTACAGGCACACCATACCACTCTTCCAGGATATTCTCTTCCCTAGTCTTCACGTTATATCTAACCAGAACAACTTTGTAATATAGCGAAGGTAATCCGTCTTTTGAGGAAATCAGATTGACTTCATTCCAACCATCATTTTGGAAACCAATTCGCATGGTAACTGTACTCTTACGCCCAGAAATACTTGGAATAAAATCAAGCCACTCTGTAGTCTCTCCATCAACATTTGTCTTAAAAATGGAATAATCATTGTCTTCAATCAAAAAACCTATTACAACTGGGAGCAGACGCGCATCTCGAGAATAATTCTGCTCCCGCTGACCACTAACCTTCTCTTGGGTCACCACTAACTTCCCCACCGGTATATCCGAGAACTCTGCCTTGATACTGCCCCAACTGACACTTTCCGTTTCGGCCAGCAGATTGCTGGTTGGCAGACAGATGAAAAGCATGAGGGTGAAAAAAATGCGATACAACATGGCCAGGCTCCTTTCGTTAACCACGTCAAACGTGGTTTTGGGTTTGATTCATTTTTTAAAGATCTATCTAAAAACCACGCCATTTAGCGTGGTTTTAGCATACTATATATAAATTATAAAGTCAAATCTTCGCTGTAATCTTCCTCTCCAACACCGCAAATTTTTCCGAATCAACCTTTTTCTTAAGTTCGCTTTTTATAAACCCCAAGTCTTCTTTTACGACATTCATATCTTCTTTTAACATACCGACATCTAATTTTATCACACTAACATCTATAACTATTTTATCAATTTGTTCGTCTTGAGAATCAAATCTAACATCAAAACTCTCTTTCATGCCATTTTGCTGATCAATTAGAAGATCAATCTTACCTTCAATGCGCTCCAGAATAACTCCAGAATGGCGAGCATGGTTGTTTTTATATTTTTTAACTTTAGTATTTTTTGGCATAAAATTATTTTCCTTTCTTAGGAACTTTCAATTGGATATCCTCTTTTACCAATTTATTATTTTTGAGAAAATCAAAAACAGGTATTCCGCAATGTTGACACAATTCAGAACGATGCCAAAAACCATAACCAGCTATAATTGGTTCTCCTTTAATGTTCTTTTTGCACAAATCACATTTAGTTACTCTCATGCCCCAATTCTATCGCAATCAACATACCAGTCAAATTGTGCAAAACTACCTGGCGATTTTGAGAATTCTAACCGAGAGTGGAGAATTAATATTGTCACGGATAACTCTTGTACTCAAAATATAGAAACGAGTTTGTCCAGCAGGAATTGTCAAATCGCCATTATAATTACTACTACTATCATCAAACCTTATAACCATCCTGTCTTTTTTCATAGAAACAAAGCGCGTAAGTCCGCCCCCCGGCCCGCTGCTTATTGTCATATTTTTATCAGTAAACACTCGAACAGCCCCATCAAGATACACTCCCGAACTATAATATCCTTCTTTGTAGGGTCCTTTACCTTTTATTTCAAAGTCAATATATTTTATAATATCATCGTTTTCTTTCCGTGCTGTTATTTGAAACTTTAAAATAGATACCCCTGAAGCATCTGTATTTAAATATTTAGAATTGATCGGAATAATCTTTAATGTTCCCGGTAAGTTTCTTTCTCTTGTCCCAGCCGCTTTGGTGGTTGAAGTAGCAAAACCTGCGCCTCTGGGAGTAGAAGTAGCCGTTCTTCGTGTAGATAAAACAGCACCTAAATAATCACTGCTAGCCAATGTCAATCCTTCAACTTTGCTACTAATAACTTTGCCTAGATCGGTAACTGAGCCGTCGGTGTAGGCGGCATAACCAATTGTGATTATAACAGCCAAGGCTGTTAACGTGAGAAAAAAGTTTTTGTTCATATATATTTTTATTAAATAATTAAATTTTTTATCTTATGGTATTTCTTGGAGCAGAAACCTTACCTACCAAAGTAATTGTGCTAGCGCTAGTCACGCCCACCGCACTAGTAACTCCGTTATAATCTATGGCTACTGTTTTTCCTTTAGCATTTTTACAAACCAGTTCGTTAGATAATTCCGTTGTTATGTACAAAGATTTAGTTCCAACTGTAGGCACAATAAAATCTTGATTTAAAGTTATATTTGCTTGATTAGCACTAGTACTAGCGTACCCTGTACTGCCCCCACTAAAAACCCCTTCGCCTAAAATATTGGCCAAGTTATCGTAAATAGTAATTTTTTTAACAACATCTACACTGGTAGACCCACTAAATTTAAAGCTAAGACTCTTTACGTTAATATCTTCGTACTTTGCAGAAAGTTTTAGGCCCGACATAGGCATACTGGATCCACAACTTATGTTTCTGGCTTTAGAAGCAACAGGGTTTAAAATTACTTTAAGTTCGCCAGAATTACGGATAGTGGCATTATGATTTTTTGCGTTAGCTACTTTTGCCGTAAATACAGTCCCTGAATCGTCTTTCACTACCACGCTATCCGCCTTGCCCTTTATGCCCCAAGCAAAAGTAGAACCAGGAACAGATTTCGGGTTTATAACAATATCACAATTTAAAGGCAGGCTCGATTTTATTCCTTTTGTTAAAACAAGATTACGAACAACAAATTCCTTACTAGTTGAGCCCAACAATAAACCTTCAACCGAAATCCCACCCAAACGACAATTGATTAAGTCATCTGGATTTGCATTTTTGGAAAAGCTAAGAGTTAATTTCATTGACTCCACAACCAAATCTTTATTCGATTTACCCGTATCTAAAACATAATTAGCCAACAAAACATTCTTACTTGCAGCTAGAATAGTCTGAGCCTTGGGAGTTGAGCCCACAGACACGCTCAAACTAGGACCTTCGTTCTTAGTTTTACGTTCTGCAGTGCCAACCACTTTTACTTTAGTAGTTACAAGAGCACTCAAGTAATTACTGCCTGAAGATGTTAGATTTTCGACTTTACTGTTAATGACTTGGCTTAAGTCGGTAATTGAGCCGTTGGTATAAGAGGCGTAACCGACTGTAGCCATAACAGCGATGGCTGTGAGAGTAACAAAGAAATTCTTGGTCATTTTATTTATATTTATAAAAAGTTTTAATTAACTATATTATAACACAACTTATTTAAATCTAGATTTCGAAGCAGATTTCTGGGCGGGTTTAGTATAACTTCGGCGAGTTGAACCTAGATCTTTACCTAAAGATATTTTCTTTTGAGCATTGTGTTCTAGTTCCTTTACCTTGCTTAAAACTTCGGCAGCATGGTCATTCGCTTTAACATTCTCCCAAATATGTTTTATTTTGCCATCGCGGCCTATTAACGCAGTTGTTCTGATATAACTGCCGCTTTCTTTTAATAGCCCCAACTTTCTGCCATATTCCCCGTTAACATCGGAAAGTAATGGCAAGTGAATATTGTTTTTATTACAAAACCTAGTATGCGAATCCAAACTATCGCGGCTCATACCAAAAACCAAAGTATTTTGTTTTTTAAATTCTTTATTAAGTTGCGAAAACTCTATGCCTTCCACTGTACAACCCGGCGTATCGTCTTTGGGATAAAAATATAAAACAATGTTATTTTCCCCAAAAAATTTAGCCAAGTTAATATCTTGCCCAAGATGGGTTTTGCCAATAAAATTTGGTAATTTCTTTCCAACTTCTATGTTCATTGGTTTATATTGGCTACTTGACCATACAACTGATCGACCTTACTCCAATTTATATTTTTAAAGAAAGATTCTAAGTAAGCTTTGCGGTCGAAACCGTGATCTATAAAATAAGCATGTTCGTAAACATCTACGTTGAGCAGAACGGCGCAATTCCACACCCCGCCTTGATTTTGGGCATCAGCTGTATAGATGTGAAGCTTCATATCGGAAAAATCCCAACATAAAATAGCCCAGCCCCGCGCTGCCATGGCCGAAGCCGTAAACATCGCCTTAAAATTATCAAAACTGCCCCATTCTTTTTCTATAGCATTTAAAATTTTTGTGTTTGAGACATCACCGTTGCCACCCAAAATACTAA
Organism: bacterium; assembly: GCA_030697795.1. Taxonomy (NCBI): domain Bacteria; species bacterium. Next base: position 21,217 of record JAUYOV010000003.1, on the reverse strand, counting down.
AAAACATTTGGTGCAAAATCATGCCGTTGGCCGCAAATGTTTCGCCTTCTTTTAAACCGCGTAAATAAGAATAAGTCTGATTACCCGCAGTTAATTCTTCCGAAGTTATTTTTGATAACTTTTCTTCAACCTCATTTCTTTTATTAACATAACCCGCGTACAGTTTTTTCTCGTGGATCTCATTGGTTTTAGCCGAAATGCCATTTAGTTCTCCTAAATTAAATTCGGTTGGTTTATGCATGGTTTTTTAGATATTAGAAAATAGAAGGTGGAAAGTAGTTTCGGACCACATTCCAGAATCTACATTCTATCTTCTAGACTTTAGTTTCTTAACTTCTTTTATAAAAGCCTCTACAAACAAGTTTACATCATTTTCTGTTGTAAAACGTCCGAGCGTAATCCGCACCGTACCCCAGGCTTCGCTATCTGTACGGCCGATAGCTTTAATAACATGAGGCGGCGTAGAATTTTTGGTGTCGCAAGCCGAGCGGGTGGATAAGGCAAAACCCGCCTCATCCATAGCCATAACAAGTTCTTCTCCTTTAACACCTGCAATAGAAAAACTTATATTATTAGCTAGTCTTTCTTGGAGAGAACCATTTAACAAAACCTCGGGCAAAGCATCTTTAACTTCTTTTATAATTCTATCACGCCATTTCACCAACCGACCATCTTCCTTTTCCCCTTCTGTTTGAGTTATTTTAATTGCTTCGGCAAACCCTACAATACCAGCCACATCTTGCGTACCTGGGCGCAGATTGTTTTCTTGCGAACCACCCAACATTATAGGTGCTAATTTTGTGCCAGATTTTATATATAAAGCCGCAGCACCTTTCGGACCATAAATTTTACTAGAACTAAAAGACATTAAATCTATACCCAAATTATCGGTATTGATTTTGATGTGTGGCACGGCCTGCGCCGCATCTGTAAAAAAATACGGTAGCCCATTTTTTTTATCCTCCGAAGCTTTAGCGTAGGAGGACTTCATTAATTTAATCGTTTGACCAATTTCACGGATAGGATTTATCGTCCCAATCTCATTAGAAGCAAAAATAACAGAAACTAAAATAGTATCTGGCCTAATAGCTTCTTTGACTTGATCGGCCGAAACTCTGCCAAATTCATCTACCGGCAAATACGTTACTTCAAAACCATATTCTTCTAAACGCTTAAATGGATTTAAAACCGAAACATGCTCCACCTCTGTAGTAATTAGGTGCATACCCTTGGATTTATTCGCCATAGCCACACCCAAAATTGCAATATTGTTAGATTCCGTGGTGCTAGATGTAAAAATAATCTCGTGCGGTTTGGCGACCACAAAACCCGCCACAGTTTTTCTGGCTTCACTCAAAGCTCTTTGCGATTCTCGGCCTTCTTCATACAAACCCGAAGGATTAGCTTGCCCTGAGCATGTCGAATGGGCTCCACCTTTTTTAAGATACTCATCCATTGATTGTTTGACCCGCACATCCAATGGCGTCGCCGCGGCATAATCTAAATAGACCCTATGATTCATTTAAATATAATAGCAATCAAAATGTTTATTCCAAAATTTATATAGATGGAAATTAAAAACCCGTTCAAGATTTTCTTTGAACGGGCCTAGCTGCCAGCTATTTCATGGCTAGAGGGGAATTGGAAACATTACTTACGTTTCCAAACGGGACCCTAGCCACACAGAATGCCGGACAGCTTTATATATCTTCACCATCTTCAAACGGGCCAAGAAGTATATCGGCGAATGCAATCACTTCAGTAAGTTTATTTTTAACTTCGGGATATGGAGCTTTTGCAAGGATCTCTTCCGAAGTAACAAACTCGCCCCGATTCCTTCTGTCAATAAACTCGCATAGCAATTCACCCACAACTCTATCTTCTTCAACCTCTGCTTGAAGGAGACGTAGTCTAGTGTCAATCTCCTCGGGACTGGCCCTGCGCCTTTTCATTTTTACCTTCCTCCTGTTTTTTCCTTCGTCCAAGCTCCATTAAAAGTCTGGCCACATCTAAGGTTTTATTGAAGTCACTAAGAATCTCTGGATCTGGACTCCCAACAGACTCCAATAGAATCGACATTTTCTCGGAATCAGCTTCTCGACTTAAAGGACTTATTCCTTTTTGCCTAAGTCGTTCTGCGTATTCAAAGATTAAATCTCCTTCTTTTATTTGCCTTTCTATGGAACTGATCAAACAACTCATATCCTGTATTTCTTTGATGGTGCAACCTTTTTCCCTGCGTATATTTATCAATTCAATGAATTTGCGTGCTTCGATGGTGTCTTCATCGTCGTCATCAAGAATCTCTCCATAGTGAAGGAGTTTTTCTTTCAAAGTTACAGGTACTGGAATTCTCTCGCTTGCCATATCTATTCTCTCTTTGTGGAAGTTTAAATCAAAGAACATCTTATTAAAGAGTATTCGCCATATTATCAAGTCTGTCAAATTGAGATTGTTAAACACTGGATGTTTAACAATTGAATGACCTCCTCCCCGCACTCTGTGCGGGGTTTCCTTTGGTCTCATGAGAATCCACACTCAGGTTGTATGGGTAGGTCTTCCTTGTTTTGGTATTCTATATATTTCTTTATCGTATCCTCGTTAAGTCCGATGGTAGAGGAGAAATACCCCACACTCCAGATGTGGCCGTCTATATACATGTTTTGGATGAAATTAAACTTATTCTTTAGAGTTCTACTTGATTCCTGCTTTAACTTTTGCACAGCGACGGCCACAGAGATGCTTGGTGGTATTTCTATTTGAATATGAACATGGTCTTCTGAAACGTTAGCCGTGTGAAGGAAGAGTGTGGGGTATTTCTCGATGGTGATATAAAGGCTCTTGATGAATTCGTGCTTGGTGTAATGTTTGAGAAACTTTCTACGATACTTGGTACCCCAGACTATATGATACTGGTGTTGATAGACACAGTGACTTAAACTGCGGATTCTCATGAAGACAGCGTAGCACCTAATCGGTGCTACGCGCATTCATCCCCGAACTTCCTTCGCGGCGGCTCTACCCGCCGCTTCAGTTGTTCGGGGTTTCCTGTAAGGAATTAGTAACTAGGCGACTATCGAGGCGAAGCCTCAATAGTCGCCTAGCATGAGTCCTGCGATAGCAGGACTCATGCTAAATGGTAAACAAATATACCGGTAGCCACGGATACATTTAACGATTCTTTTTTGCCGCGCATAGGAATGTGCCAAACAGAATCGCAACGTTTAAGAATATTCGGCGAAATACCTTTAACTTCGTTACCCACCACAACCGCTAACGGAAACTTAGGTTTAAATTGGCGATAATCGCGACTATTTTTTGATTGCTCTAAAGCCACAACTTTGATTTGTTTTGATTTTAATTCCTCCACCAGCTTCCAAGTATTAAAATATTTTTCCCAAGCCACTGATTTTTCCGCCCCGAGCGAAGTTTTAGTAACTTTTGGATTTTTGGGTGTGGGCGTATAACCGCCAATGTAAATTTTGGAAACTCCAACCGCATCGGCCGTTCTAAAAATCGCACCTACATTGTAGGCGCTACGTATATTGTGCAAAATCAAATAAACCTCTTGAGATTTTACTTTCATTTTAAAATATGTCTTAATCTATCGAAGTGAGGCTTCAATAGATTATTAAACTTTTTTAAGTTTGCCAAAAACAACCAAAGCAAAATAAAGCGCAATTAAAGTTATAAAACCAGCGGCAAAAAACGGCGAACCGCTACCAAAAAGATCATAAAGCCCACCGCCAAATATTGGCGCAAAAATTAAGGCGAAGCCGATTAAAGATTGAGCCGCGCCAAAAATTTCGCCTTGTTCTTTGCCTGAAGCATTTTTAGAAATTAACGAATTTAAAGCGGGAATACATAAACCCACACCCAAAGCCATAAATCCAGCAGCAATAAGAACAAGCCAAATATATTCAATTGTAGGAGTCATAAAATAACCGAGCATGCTTAAAAATATTCCCAAAACAACAATCACGGACTCTCCTGTATATTTAACCAGCCGTCCAACCAAAAATCCTTGAGCTAAAAGCAAAACCAACCCAATCAAAGCAAAGACTATGCCTATTTCAGCTATAGTTAAGTGAAATCTCTCTTCGGCAAAAAGAGTGGCTATATTTTGCACCGAAGCTAAAGCAAACATAGCTAAAAAATATGTGAGCATTATTCTGCCCATTAAGGGGTGTTTTAAAACCTCGGCAATATTTTTAATATGAATTTCTAAATTTAAAATTTTCTTTTTTACTCTTAAATTTTTGGCGAGAGATTCTTTTAAAAAAAATATAACAAAAATTGAATTTAAAAATGTTAATATTGCCGCGCCATAAGCCGGCGCGCCAAAACCAAAATGTCCCAAGAAACCCGACATAGCGGGGCCGAATATTAAACCCAGCCCCAAAGCCGCGCCAATTGTGCCCATACCCTCTGTTCTTTCGTGCCTGCCCGTAACATCGGCAATATAGGCTTGAGCCACCGCCACGCTGGAGCCAAAAATTCCATTTAAAATTCTAGAAGCAAAAATAAGCCAAACGGAGTTAGCCCAACCAAAAAGCAAAAAAGAGACCGCCGTACCCAGCGAAGTTACAACTAATACGGGTTTTCTGCCAATTCTATCCGAAAGTCTGCCCAAGATCGGCGAGAAAATAAACTGCATCAGGGCATACGAAGCTGAAAGCAGAGTGATTAAAGTGGCCGATAACCCAAACCGGCTAGCCAATTCCGGATAAAGCGGTAATATAAAGCTTAAGCCCAAAAAATCAACAAAAACGATGCTGAATATCACCCCTGTTTTGGTTAAGATCCTCATTCCAATGATTATAGCAAAACCCCCACCCGAAATTCGAGTAGGGACTGTTATGCAACAGTTTTCGGTAAACTATTCGTTATTTATAGCAGAATCAACATCGGCAGTTTCTTTATCCAAATTAGAAACGTCGGTGTTGTTTAAATCGTTTTCGATATCGGCAAGCTCGTCCGATGAGCCAAAATTATTAAGAGAGGCTGTGTAAATATCTTCCTCTACCACATTGTTAGCTGGAACTTCGGCTGTTTCATCGCTGGTGCTTTGAGGCCAGGAATAAAAGCCTATTATGGCTACCAAAACCACCACACCTGTGACTATCCACGCCCAACGGTTATTTTCGCCGTTTGAATTGTTTGTTGTTTCGTCCATTTTGATTAAATTCGAAATTCGAATATCTAAATCCGAAACAATATTTAAATCCCAATGCCTTAATTTCTAAAACCTTTTAGAATTTGGGTTTTGATTTTTAAGATTTGTTTCGAATTTCGGATTTCGTGCTTCGTGTTTTATTATTTGTTTATTTTTTATTTGAAGAACCTTTAATAGAATTTACCACATCCACCAAAGCTGTATGAGCATCTTTTATAGCATCTTTTGTTTCGGATAATTTCGTTCTAGCACTTTCAAAATCTGTCTTGGGCAGTTCGGAATCTGATACCATATTTAAAGCAGTTTTTGTTTCGGCCAGCTTTGTCTTGGCTGTTTCTATTTTTGTTTTAGCTTCAGTTAAAGCCTTGGTGTAAGCCTTAATATCTTTACCATCGGCAGAAACTTTTTCTAAACGAGTACCTATTCTCTGCGCCAAATTGTCTAAACGATTAATGGCCGCATCATAACGCGCAGACATTCTATTAACATACATTCTAACTAACCCCGCGCGAGCAGTTTCCAACCTCTTTCTTACTTCGGTTTTCTTTTCGCCGACTTTTGTTTCTATTTCTTTTCTTTTTTCCTGCAACCTTTCTTTTTGAACACTGCCTTGCATTGAATCTTGGGCCAAAGCCAAGCCTGCTAAGGAAAACATCAAACCGGATACAACTAAGATATAAGCTATTTTTCTTGACATTTTTTTTTATTGTTTAACTTGTTAACTACCTAATCACTTTTAATATTGCCTCCATAATAGCACCACAATTCATTTTGGCAACAATCGGCTGTGTATTACTTTAAAAAAGTGACAATTCTCGCCTTTTTTGGGACAATCTTAATAATGGAATTAAAAGTAACCAAAGAACATGCCGGCCAAAGACTAGACGCTTTTTTGCATTCAAAATACCCCGATTTCTCGCGAAGCTGGATACAAAAACTGATTAAAAAAGGCAATGCTAAAGTGAATAATAAAAAAGCCTTATCGGCGAAAAAATTAAAGCCGACCGATAAAATTGAGTTTGAGTTAGAACTACCGCCAGAAATATCTTTGGAACCAGACAAATCCCTAGGCGAAAAAATAAAAATCATTTTTGCCAACGATGATTTTATTATTATAAACAAACCATCGGGCATATCTTCTCATCCATCCCACACCGAACACGCTGGCACTTTAGTTAACTGGTTACTGGCTATACATCCCGATATAAAATCGGTGGGTGATTTTTTAGAAAACGGGAATATTAGACCAGGTATTGTTCATCGCCTAGACAAAGACACTTCGGGCATAATGGTTGTAGCTAAAAATCAACAAACTTTCTTGTGGCTTAAAAAACAATTTCAAACGCATCAGGTTACAAAAAGATATTTGGTTTTAGTTAACGGCTCACCCAAAACAGAAGAAGGCAAAATAGAACTAAACATAGTCCGTTCAAAACATGACCCCACTAAAAATGTTTCTAGTTCAAAAAATATAGGCAGATCGGCTTTAACATACTGGCGCATAGTTAAACGATACTCAGACCACACTCTACTTGAAGCCACACCAAAAACAGGCCGAATGCATCAAATAAGGGTGCACCTAAAAGCCATAGGCTTGCCAGTTTCTGGAGACAAAAAATATGGAGAAAAGAAAAAAGACCCAAAACACCTAGGACGAATGTTTCTGCATGCTGAATACTTAAGCTTTAAGCTAAAAAATGGCGAAAAGTTCTCGTTTAATACGCCTTTGCCTCAAGAATTAGAAGAATGCTTGCGCAATATTCCTTTTGTGGTAAGATAATCTGACGCCAATACTCGAATGCACCCGAATGACGCGAATAGATCTAATTCGTAGATTCGTGTGTCATTCGTAATTAGTGTCGCTGGTTATGAATAAACTCCAAGAATTTATTAAATCGGAATACGATAGTCTAAAGGAAAATGCGGCCTTAAAGGCTGGTTTTAAAGTTGGCGATACTATTAAAGTCCACCAGCTTATTAAGGAAATAACCACCACCAAAAAGAATATTTCCAAAACAGCTAAAAAGGCCTTGGAAAGATCTGGCGGCGGAGACAAGGGCCCAGTAGAGAGAATACAGGTTTTTGAAGGTGTGGTTATTGCCAGAAAACACGGCAACGAACCGGGTGGATCTTTTACTGTAAGAAAACTATCCGGCGGAATTGCGGTAGAAAAAATATATCCTATATACTCGCCTACTCTAAAAAAAATAGAAATAGTATCTAGAACAAAGGTAAGAAAAGCTAAGCTCTATCACTTAAGGGAAAAATATCATAGAGCCCCTAAGAGGGTGATGTTTGATACAACTCCTAAATCTGAAAAAGAATAAATACCTAAGGACCGTCCTTCCAAGAAGGGCGGTCCTTTTTGATTTGAAAATAAGCATGGATTTGCCTATAATACCCTTATCAAATGCGCGGGTGGCGAAATGGCAGACGCACATCCTTGAGGTGGATGCGCCCGTAAGGGCATGGAGGTTCGACTCCTCTCCCGCGCACAGCGAACGAAGTAAGCGAGCACGGGAAGCACGCCAACTACTTGGCGTGCGTGAGGATAAGAAAGCCGGAGTCATGTCGAGCAAAGCGAGACAGACGAGGCAGGGTCGCGACCTTTTGCGAAGCAAAAGAGTTGTGACCGACTCCTCTCCCGCGCACCAGTGGTAACTTGTTCCTTAAATTCTACAAAAGAAAGGAGGTGATAAACATGAAAGCTTTGTGTACCTGCCAGAAGGTCTTGCTGGTATTGGGTGTTCGCGAGATGGATCTAAACGAACAGGTCTGGTCGCAGATTAGAAGCAAAAGCGTAAGTTGGGCCGATATGCAATCGGCTTTGGAACAGCTGACTGCGAAAAGGCTCATCACCAAAGCCGAGCGCAAAGTTGAAGGCCATCGTCTAGCCAACTTTTACACACTAACTTCGGCTGGACAAACTCAAAAATCACTACTTCTTTCTGGGGAGAAAGAAAATGGCGCAGAGTCAATTTTTAAGGGGAGCTGCTGCCTCAATAAAGCCGCTTAACGGCTAAATGGCGTCGAACAAAAACGACGCCATTTATTATTGTGTAAAAAATAAACTTAATTAGTGATATAATTCAGTTGTATTGATTAGCTATATTAGCGAAAACTAAATGCCCCCTCAAGAACCTAAATTTAATTTGCCAGCTTCCAAACTGCCCGTACACAAACACGGCGATAAAAAAGATTTCCGCGAAAGTTTTCATTGGCGAGTTTTTAGAATAATGGCGGAACTGGTGGAAGGTTTTCAATTTCTGTACGATTACAAAAAAACAGTCACCTTTTTTGGCTCAGCCCGTTTTGAGGAAACCGACCACTGGTATAAAGAAGCCCAAAAACTTGGCGGTCTGCTGGCTAAAGAAGGTTTTACCGTAATAACCGGTGGCGGGCCTGGTATTATGGAAGCTGGCAACCGTGGCGCTTACGAAGCCAAGGGCGAATCTGTGGGTTTAAATATTCAGTTGCCAAGCGAACAACGCACTAACCCCTATGTAAAGCACAGCGCAAATTTTCATTATTTCTTTACCAGAAAAGTAATGCTGTCTTATTCTTCGTGGGCTTATGTTTTCTTTCCGGGCGGCTTTGGCACGCTAGACGAATTTTTTGAACTGGTCACTTTGGTCCAAACCAGAAAAGTCAGCGCCGACATTCCCATTGTTATTGTAGGCCGAGAATACTGGACCGAACTTTTAGCCTGGATAGATAAAACCGTATTTAAAAAACACCTAGCTATAGATAAAGAGGATATGAATCTATACAAAATGGTAGACACCGCCGAAGAAGCTTTTGAGATAGTTAAAAATTGCAAACAGAGAGTGGAGTTTTGATCGGTTTTACCCAAACGTGAGAACATGCTAACATAGCATTCAATAAAAATATGACTAAAAATGCAACAAGAACTATTAATTTATCTAAAATACTAAAGCCATTTGTAAATAAATGGGTAGCTATATCTCCGGATTATAAGAAAATAATTTCAAGCGGCAATACTCTGCAAGAACTGGTCGCCAAAGTTGGGGGCAACAAAAAAGATCTGATATTTCACAAGGTTATGCCGTTAGTCTATGCACCGCTAAGTCCCAGATGAAATACGAATATACTACCTATTTTCCAGCGGGAAATAATAAGTTCATAAAAAGATCGATGTTAGAAGTCGAAATTTATGGACCGAATGGTAGCCACAAACAACTGGCGCTGGTGGATTCTGGAGCAGATAGATCATTATTCCATATAGAAATAGCGAAGGTTTTAGGTATTGATCTATCGCAAAGTAAGAAATCTGTTGTAACTGGAATCACGGGTCAAAGTGAAGAGTTTTTGGTTGAAATCGAAATAAAACCTAAACACCTTAAACCCATCAAAATTCCCGTAGGATTTATAAACAGTCCATATGTAGGTGTACTGTTAGGTCAAGCAGGATTTTTTGATAAGCACAAGATTAAATTTGAGAAGGATCATAATATTTTTGAAATCAGTCCTGTTTCTAAATAATAGTCAAATTGCATCCCGCACATAGTGGACGGTTAGCTCAGTCGGCAGAGCGACTCGTTTACACCGAGTAGGCCGCAGGTTCGAGTCCTGCACCGTCCACTATGTGCGGGAAAACCGAATAGGTCCAAGGCTTGCCCCGTAGTGAACCTTAGTTCTACTTCGGGGTTCGATCCCTTGAGCGCCCACCGATTTTATTAATAATATATAAATAATATGTCTCTAGAACACGAAGGTGGCTATGTTCCGCCACAAGAAGAACAAAAAATAGAAGCTGAACAAAGCGAAGCTCAAAAATTCGCTCAAGAGTTTTTGCAACAAAAAAATCAAGAAACGGACCAAAGAGAAAATACTATATATACACCTAACCACGAAAAAATTGATTTGAGTTCAGTAACTGGGCCAAATGACCTTTCTCCAGAACAAAAAACCGCAATAGAATCAACCTTAGGAACTCCGGAGTTTACTAATCTTAAGGCAACCGCTGAAATAACCGAAAAACTCCTAGATACCCAAATAATTGACACAGAAAAAGCCAAGGGTGTGGTCTGGGATATGTTAAAAAAAAGTAATGAGAGATTTATACCCCAAGAACTGCTAGATAAAATCGCCAAACAAGACCGAAGTTTTGCTAGGTCAATAAGCGAACAAGCTAATGTAACTGTAAGAGAATTAAACGGCATGATAAGAAGACCTGATCTAAACGAAGGTAAACTTGTCTACGCTGTTAAAGCTCTTAAGTATCGTGGGATGTCGCAAGAACTCTCCACAAGTATACTTCAAGAGAAAAGAGAGTTAGTAGAAATAAAAAACAAAGCATTAAGAGATATTTTTGAACCAAGCAAAGAAAGAGATCCTTATAGTCAACAAGTTGAACAAATGAAACTTCTAACATTTAGAAACGGTAGAGATGTCTTTGAATCCGGAGTCATACCTCAAGAAAAAATTCCTGTTATGGTAAAAGATACTATTGATTTCTTGCGTAATAATACACAGTTTATAAGACAAAATCTACGAGATTTGCAAGAAATGATGATTGACCTCTCACGGATGGGCAAGTTAGACGAAGAAAAAGCTAAAGAATTATTAGCTGAAACATACGAACTAACAAAACAACCTCAACACTAAAAAATATAAAAAAGAGGCGCTCGCGACCATTTTGGTCGGAGCGCCTTGTGCGTTTCCCCTTTCTATTTCTTCTCCATATTCTGGAGGGTCTCGGTATACACCGCCACCAGAACTCGGGCAGTATAGATACCGTCGTCTTCCTTGTGCCGCTCAGAGATCTCGGGACCGATCGCTATTTTGACTTCTTTTATGTCGGCCTTGAACTGCTTGGCCAACACATCGGCTGCTTCCCAGACTGCCTTGTCGATGGCCATCTGGAGCATTCGGGACTTGTCCTCGGCGACACAGAACGTCACTGTCTTGTCCTTGGACTGGAAAACTCCATTCTTTTTCCACCATTTCCCGTTCTGGGCCTTGTTGACGTTGTCCGTCCAGGAATCAGCCGCAAAGGCAGAAGTGGCAAAAACTGCGATTAGGAAGCAAGCGATAGTACGCATTGGAATATCTCCTAAAAAGGGGTTAGTTTCCTAAAGATCTGGCTGTTACTGTATGCCTATATACTATCATATCAAATAGTCTTTTGTCAATAGCTGGCTAGAAAACCCAGCTTTTAAGCCATTTTTATACATAGTGTATGCTTTGTGCGCGCTGAAGGGATTGAACCTCCGACCTACTCGGTGTATTTTGCACAATGTGGACGGTGCAGGACTCGAACCTACAGCCTACTCGGTGTAAACGAGTCGCTCTACCACTGAGCTAATTGCCCTAAATATACTTAGAAAGAATACAACAATAGCCCGATAAAATCAAAATCCCACCGTATTACTACGGAGGGATTTTTTCGTCACTAAAACTACTTGTAGCGAGCGAAGTCGAGCTAACGATCGCTCATTTCGTCTCGGACTTTGTCTAAGAACGAACGGGCTGCGTTTTGGCCACCTAAGCCAAAAGCTAAACCGCCGGCAATAGCCAACATCGCCACAAAACCTTGTAACAAGGTAATTATGAAGGTTCTAGCTACGCCTAACTGATCCAAAGCAGCAAACATCGCAAAAATCAAAATAGTCCACTTGGCTACCGAGCCCACAAAACCGGAATGCAACAAATCGGCTGTTTCGGCAGAAGCCTTAACCAATTTCTGCAAGAAGTTAGCGAAAGCCGAGCCCGCCAAAAGAATAAGCACGGCCACAATAATATTAGGAATGTAAGAAAGAACCAACTGTAAGAAACTGGTTACTTCTGTCAAACCAAGAATATCTGTAGCAGCCATAACAAAAACCAAAACCAAGAACCATTTAACTAACTCGCCCAAAAACTTGCCTGTATTTAGTTTTAAGCCGGCTCGTTCCAATGGCTTTTTAAAACCCAGCCTTTCAAAAAGCTGATCCACATGAATCGCAGCCACAACCTGCCAAATAACCTTGCCTACGGCAGACGCTACAATCCAGCCAATAATTACTACCACGAGGGCAACTAATAAGCTTGGCAAAAAACCAAGTATCAACGCCCACATATTTTGCAACGAAGCTACAATCGTATCTCCCCAAGTTTGTACAAACATTTATTTTTTCTTGTTTATTGCGGGTTTTGTATCTCTTTTTTTTAAGAGAACCTGATCGACCTAATATCAGGCAACCCAAACCAAACTAATAAAATAAAACAAATCGAGAAACGACCTTTTAACATTTAATGCTTAATAAAGTTATATGTTTATTTTACACCAACTAGAACATAAAGTTTTCCACACTGTAAACTAACCTGCTATTATCTAGATATGTTTAAAGACTTAAAGACGAAAAAACTCCTGCCAATTATAACTTTACTTGCTCTTTTGATTAGCTACGCCCTGTTACTAGCTCACCCTATAAACTTGGTTACCGCCGATTTAGGCCGACATATTAAAAACGGCGAGATGATCTGGCAGGGCAATTTTGAAGTTTTAAAAACCAACTTCTATTCCTATACTTATCCCGACTTCCCCGCTACCAATCATCACTGGTTAAGCGGGCTCATATTTTACGGCCTGTGGCAGCTGGTTGGTTTTAAAGGGCTAGGCCTATTTTTTATTTTAACTAGCTTGGCTACCCTGTTTTTATTTTTTAGAATCGCCGTCGCAAAATCTTTTCCGGCCATTGCTACGTTGGTAGCCATACCATTATTACCCCTGCTTTTGGAACGAAACGAGATACGGCCAGAAATTTTTAGCTATTTGCTGGCCGGCATATTTTTTTGGCTTATTTTAAAAATTAAAGCTGGCCAGATAAACCCAAAATATTTGTTCATTTTGCCTGTTTTGCAAATTGTTTGGACCAACCTCCACATTTACTTTTTTGTGGGATTAATATTAATTGGCACTTTTTTAATTGAAGCTCTAATTCAAAAGTCGCATTTGATAAAAAAGTTATCACTGACCCTTTTGTTTTCCGTCATAGCCACGGCCGTAAGCCCTTTTGGCATTAACAGCACTTTAGCCCCGCTAACTATTTTTAAAAACTTCGGCTACCGTTTAGCCGAAAACCAGCCAGTCTGGTTTATAGAAAACATACTGCCTAGCCCAAATTTTCTCATTTTTAAAATTGTTTTTTTAGTTTTAATTTTAAGCCTGATCGCGAGAATATGGCATTTGCGATCCTGTCGAACATTAACTACCGATATTATCTTTACGCTAGGTTTTAGCCTGGCCGGCTGGCTGGCCATAAGAAACTTTGCCATATTCGGTCTTTTTGCTTTGCCTTTAATTGCGGGTAACCTAGCCCGCCTATTTAAGCCCAAACCAGAAACTGTGCGCTGGCTCGGCCACACGGCTGTTACCACACTAATATTGATTATTCTTATTATTCTTTCGGGAGAATTTCGCACTATATACTCCAGAGCCCAAGATCTTGGCTTAGGCTTAGAAAGTGGCAATATTCAAGCCTTAGAATTTTTTAAAGAAAATAACATAACAGGCCCCATTTTTAACAATTACGACATCGGCGGATATTTAATTTTCGGCTTGCCAGACAAGAAGAAAGTTTTTACCGATAATCGCCCTGAAGCTTATCCTACTGAATTTTTTGAAAAAACATTAATACCCATGCAAGAAGACGAGGATGTTTGGAACGAAAAAAATAGTCTTTATAAATTTAATGCTATAATTTTTTCGTATCGCGACTATACCCCGTGGGGTCAAACCTTTTTTGCCAGAATATTAAATGATCCCGAATGGAAAATAGTGTTTGCCGACAAACGGGTTGTGGTTTTATTAAAAAATAACGAGCTTAATAAAAAGATTATTGAAAAATACGGCCAATCGCTTAAAATAAAAATTGCGAACTAAAAATATGAAATTATCTATTTTAATTCCAGCTTATAACGAAGAGAAAACCATCGTGCAAGTTATAAATAAGGTCAACGCACAAACCTATCTTGGCTGGGATAAGGAGATTATTGTAATAGACGATGGCTCAACCGACAACTCAAAAAACATCATTGAAAATTGTAAATTGAAAATTGTAAATTTGCGACTGATTTCCTATAGCCGCAATATGGGCAAGGGTTCGGCTATAAAAACAGGTGTTGAGGCTATGTCGGGCAATGCCGTGATCGTCCAAGATGCCGATTTAGAATACGATCCGGCCGATATCCAGTTGCTGTTAGACGAACTGGATCGGGGCGCAGATGTTGTATATGGTTCGCGCAATTTAAAACCCGAACGTCGAGGTTATTCACATTATGTGATAGGCTCCAAAATTATGGACTTTTTGGTTAATTTATTTTTTGGCACCAAACTGACCGATGTTTATACCTGCTATAAACTTTTTCCAGTAGAAGTGATAAAAAAAATAAATATAACTAGTACGGGCTTTGAACTAGAAATGGAGTTAACCGTTAAAACCTTAAAAATGGGTTATAAAATTAAAGAAGTGCCCATTCACTACTACCCGCGTAAATTTAACGAGGGCAAAAAAATCCGCGCCCGCGACGGACTCAAAGGTATTTGGACTTTGTTGAAATATAGATTTTAATTTTCCAAAAGAAAATTCCCTACGACATTATGTCGTAGGGAATTTAGAGTGCAAAATCCAAAGGATCTAAAAGTTCTAGAGCTCTAAGGACTAACTCGCGAGCACGGCCGAAGGATCGTAGTCGTCCCAGTCATACTCGAGCCAGCCGTAGTGCCAGTCCCACTCCTTGCCGCCGCGCCAGCCGAGGCAAAGGACGCCGCGGAGGCCATGCGGATTGCGAAGGATGGTGCCGTCAAAGAAGATGAAAGTGGTGTTGCCGTTTGTTTTCTTTTTCCAGCTCTTGGGAATGATGTCCTTGTTCTCCCAGAAAGTCTGGAAGACTTTGACGTCCAGGCGGATGTGGTTTTTGGCTTTGAGACGATTCAGTTTCTCTTCACCTTTGATGACACTCTCGCCTTCTTTGAGACAGGTGATCAGCTGGATATTGGAAAGGTCTAGCTCGGTAAGCTTCAGAGAACGCTCATCCTGTTCTTCCTTGCCCGAGAGGCCATCGCCGTCGGCGGGACCTTTCCAGACGCTCCAGCCTTCGCCCAGAAACTGGGCGGGGTTAAAGGGATGGGTGCGGTCGATTTTTATGACCGTCAGCGAAACAAGCGGTTTTAAACCACACGCCTGCCGAAACTTGTCGCGGTCAATCTCGGTAAAATTGGTATCGCGAAGAACAGCGAGTAATCCAGACCCCAAAACAGCTTGTACCTGTTCAGTGGGTGTATCCTCAAAAACCTCAAGCAGTTTTTTACCCTGCTTGCCTGTCATAAGGGTTGCCATACAGCAAGTCCTCCTGTTATTGTGGCGTCGCTTGTTATTCTGCGCTTTGCAGAACCCCAGCGGGCCGGTTTATATAAAACACATAAAAAGAAGTGTTTAAAAAGCATTTAAAGATCTGCTCACCACTATATAACATTACACCCACACACGTCAAACGTAACCATAAAACACGATCGTGAGCAAAGTTACTAATCATCAATTTATCAATTAGTAAATAATTAAGACAAATTGAATATATTTTTTAAGTGCAAAGAATTATCTAAATCATCAGCTAATATAAAGCGAACATATTTTCTAATATTATGAAATTCCACTAAAAAATCAAAAATGTCATCGCAGGGATACGGCTGTACAAACACGCTTTTCTGCAATTCATAAAAATCTAGTTTTTTAAGATAAGAACGTAAAGAATCTCTAGCGCCACGCTGTTTCTCGGGGATATCAAATATAACAATCCTCCATTTTTTATCCCATTTTTTCGGTATAGAAATTTTAAGATAATCTGGATCATAGGCTAATATTTTCTTTTTTCCTCTGTCTGTTATAACAAGCTCCACAACCCCATCGGGTTTTTCTCGCCAACCAACTAATTTAGAAACATACAAACCTTTAATTGCCTTGCGTAAAGAATGTTGGTTTATTTTTTTCCATTCTTTTACTGTACCTCTAATAACTCTGAGATGATCTTTACCTGAACGCGAAAAACTTAAACCTAGCCCTGCTGAAAGCAGTAACAAAGCCTTTTTTTGAATATCTCCTAGCCCTCTAGCCATTATTAAATGATTATTATATTTATATAAAGAAATAATATCACATAAGTAACCATAAAACACGATCGTGTTTTATGGTTACTTATTAGAAAACAAGATTATCAAAATTGCTGTAAGATTTTATAAGATTTTTTATAAGATTTCAGAAACATTTATAAATTTAATATTTATAAATTCTTTAACTTATTTAAAACTTCCCACGCTTTTTTGGCGTCGTTGAGGGCGCGGTGAGGCAAAGGTTCGGGGTCAATACCAAAATATTTGCACATTTCTGAAAGATTAAATTTAGATAGGTCTTTTAATTTTTTGTTTCGGGACAGTCCCCAAGCTATGCTAAATAAATCCAAACGGTGATAATCGATGTTATCTTCTATACCAGTTTCTTTAAACGCCTGCGAGATAAACGACCAATCAAAAAAAGAATTATGCGCCAAGAAAATAGCGTTTTTGGTTTTTTTAGAATAAATTTCTATTGCTTCTTTTAATGTTACGGCATTTAGCCAATCTAATTTGTTATAACCCGCTACTTTTAAAGCTTTTTCAGCCGCTACTCTTAAACGGCGGGGCTTAACTTTTATATGCCATTCGTCTTTTATTTTTAAAGTTTGTTGATCTACTAAAACTAAACCGATTTCAATAATTTCGTGGATGTCGGCGTCAAAACCCGTAGTTTCTACATCGGTTATGGCTAAAGGTCGTTTCAAAAACTCCATACTCTTGCTAATATATAACTATTGCTTTGTTATCTAACAAACCCCAATTGCTTAAAAATCTATCTTTAGACATCGTAACTTTTCCATAAATTGGATCCATAAGTAAAATATATTTTGGATTTTCCGGCGTGCCGCTAAAACCAATAACCACACGAGTGTGCTCGCCATGAACGGCTTTGATATACTTTCCCTCGGGAGTTAGCCATGAAATATCTTTACCTGTGCCTATAGAACCCCACACAATAACGGGGTGGCCACTTTCAACTTCTTTTAAAACATCAACCAGTTGGGCGTTTTCCATTTTTTTAGCATCACGGTATTGCAAAGCCAAATCTATTATTGGCTGTTCATAAACGCCATAGCCTCCATTAGGAATTTTACCGTCTATGTTACCCACAAAACCTTTGTCGGGATCGGCCCAAATATTAAATTCATTTCTAGACTCTGTAGTTTCAAATTTTAAATCGCGAATAAGCTCGCTTTCGGTTACCGCAACATTATAAAAACTTAAAGCCATTTTAAGCGTAGCTACTTCGCAGGAAAGAGAATGTTCTTGTTTATGGAATGGCACTTTTAAAGAAACATCAAAAACCCGCCTGGCCGGTGAAAATGTTTGAGCCGAGTACATTATCTGTTTTTCTACTCTAGCCAACTTAAATGACCAAGAATCTATAGCATCACCGATAACTTTAAACCCCGCCCTTGCACGCAAGAGCGGGGTAAAATAAAAAATAACCGTTATTATAAAAACGATTAACAGGGCTAAAAGTATCTTTTTTCTTTTTGACATTACCTAGTTATTATAACCTAAAAAGTGGACCCAGTGAGAATCGAACTCACGCCTGCACAATGCGAATGTGCCGTTATACCACTTAACTATGGGCCCGTCGGGCCACTGGGAATCGAACCCAGTCTGCACGAACCCGAATCGTGTGTACTACCGGTATACGATGGCCCGAATATTTATTTTACATAGTATCTTTCTTTTATCCCCTCGTCTTCTTTCTCCCTTTCTTCTTCCAGTTTATCTTTCCCTGCTTGAGCCAGTTTGACCAATTCTTCGTTAGATAAATTATTTAATTCTCTCATCCGACCAATTAAATACTCCTTTTCGTTGCGATTTGGATCGTCTATAACTTCCTCCAGCAAAGCATTAAGAATATGCCCTATTTTTGGGCCAGGCGCAATACCCAGCGTGGTCATAACATCATTGCCATTAGCCTTTAACATGCCCACAGTTAAGGGATCGCGCGAAACCTTGTCTATCATATACTTTAAATGGCGAAGCCTATAAGGCTCGGCTTTAGGCACACCCGAACCTTTGCGTTCCGACTGACGCAACTCCAAAAGTTCCTGCATATTTTCTGGCCCTACTTTTCGAACTAGTCGCCTCACCGACCTCTCCGTTACCTCGCCCACATTGTAATAAAACATATGATAACGCACCAAAGTATAAACTTTTTCTATAAAATCTTTAGAAAATTTTAAACGCTCCAAAGCTCGCGCCGTCATTTTAGCGCCCACAAATTCGTGGCCATGAAAAGTGGCCTCGGCACCCTCGCCCTGTTTGGTGCGAGGCTTGCCCATATCGTGCAGTAAACTGGCGAAGCGTACATAAATATTAAATTTATATTTTGCCGCAAAACCCAAAGATTTTACCAAATGTTCAAACACGTTATAAATATGATGTTTGTTTTGAGCCACACCCACGCCTTCCTCAACCTCCGGTAAAACAATTTTAAGTAAGCCAAGTTCTTGCATTAAAATTATGCCTTTTTCTGGATCGCCAGAAGCCATAAGTTTTGTAAGTTCATCGCGAATTCTTTCGTGCGAAATAGCTTTAAGATTATTGGCCTGCGACTTGATAGCGGATTTTGTGTTTGATTCAATATCAAAACCCAGCTGTGATGCAAAACGCACTGCCCGCATCAATCGCAAAGCATCTTCGCTAAAACGATCTTCGGGCTTGCCCACGGCTCTAATTAATTTAGCTTCAATATCTTTCTCACCACCAAATGGATCAACAATATTTGTATTCTTATTCGTATCATTCGCGTTCATTCGTATATTGGTGTCGAGTTTTAACGCTATTGCATTCACCGTAAAATCGCGGCGAGCAAGATCTTCGGAAACATCGGAGGTAAACAAAACCTTGTCGGGATGTCTTTTATCGCTGTAAGATTCTTCTTTTCTAAACGGCGTAACCTCCACTATTTCTGTATTTGATTCGGAATGTCTGACCTTAACCCCGACCGTGCCAAAATTGTTTTCATAAACACTATCTGTAAATATTTTTTGAATTTCTTCGGGCTGGGCATTGGTGGTTATATCCCAATCAAAAGATGTGCGATCCATTAAAATGTCTCGCACACAGCCACCCACCAAATAGGCTTGGTATCCATTTTTTTCTAGTTCGCTTAATATATTTTCTATATGCTTAGGAATTTTCATTTTTCGTATTTAAAACAATTTACCGCGTGGTCGTTTACCATACCCACCGCCTGCATATGTGCATAACAAATTGTAGCACCCAAAAACTTAAAACCACGCTTTTTTAAATCGCCAGCCCAATCTTCGGCTTCTTTAATTTTAACAGGATAATCTTTTAAAGTTTTTATTTTATGCTTAATCGGTTTTGACTCAACAAAGCTCCACATATATTTACTAAACGTTCCGAATTCTTTTTTAACTTCTAAAAACCTTTGAGCATTATTTATAGCAGCCGCAATTTTTAATTTATTGCGAACAATGCCGGCATCGGCCATCAAACGCTTAAAATCTTTAGCATTAAATTTGGCAACTTTTTTTACATTAAACCCCGCAAAAGCTTTTTTATAGTTTTGGCGTTTCTTTAAAATGGTTAGCCAACTTAAACCCGCCTGTGCGCTTTCTAAAACAAGAAACTCAAAAATCTTATTATCTTTACATACTGGAACACCCCATTCTTGGTCGTGGTATTTAACATATAAGGGATTCTCCCCAACCCACGGACACCGTGTTTTGTTTTTAACTTGAAACATTAATTTCAATGAATATTAATGACCAATTACACTCTCCATGGAAGGAGAAATTACTTAAAAAATTCATTACACTCATCACTGCCTATAAAATTACTAAAACCCTCAAATACCACTTCTTTCTTCACCTCAACATACTTTTTAATAACCCGAGCAACTTCTTTAGTTCCATTTTTAGTTCCTGAAACAACTGTTAAATTTATAGGATTCTTTACTGTTTTTAATTTTTCAAGAATAAAAGAATCGCCCGCTTTCCATCCTATAATTAAAATCTTTTCTGTATTTGGCAAACTATCTTCCAAGAACTTTATATGCTCCCATGGGGCAAGAATAAGACTTTGTGGATGTAGTTGGTATTGAAATCACGGGAACATGAAAATATTGATTTGCCCCAGAATTTTTTTGATTCAACCATCTCTTTGTCAAAATTTCTCTGTTCGGTTTGCTGAAAAATTCAGAATGCTGTTTAAGTGCCGAGTATATATTATCCGAAACTTGAGACATCAAAGAATACCAATCGCATGAACCATGGATCTTTATAATACGAATTTGATCACTTATATAATCAGGGAGGTTAAAAAATTTCTGAAGAGTGGGATCAATAGCCTTCTCTAAAAGCAAATCGTAATTGAATGTCACAAAATTTACCTCTTTAGCTGTACTTTTTCTTATAAGATCAATAAGAGCCAAAAAATTATTAGGAAGTCCTTCTATTTGCTTGTCGTTAGATTTTTTATAAAAATAATCTCCCAGATACAGTAATAACGCAATGCGTTGTTCATAATCACCCCAATTTTCAACACATTCTTCAAAAGATTTCCTTCCAGAAAGAATAGATGATGTAATAAGCGATCGCATCGTTTTAAATCCACTGTAACGAGCTTCTATTTCTGTATCTACCAGACTAACCAAATCATTTGTGATCGGAAACGTAACACGTTCCCTGTGACTCGAAACTCCAAGATGGGAAGGATGGGTAAAATCGTGAGACGCTCCTGCTCCTAAAATTATAAGGGGTGTTGCCATATTCTTATTAAAATCTGAGCCTGTTTCAAACTGGCTGTGTCTCCTGAACAAAATCCGAACTTTTTTCCAAACTAATCCGAGCGAGGACTAATCGCACGCGCGGAGCGCGTGGTGGCTCTGTACTGCATTGTACGCTCCAATCGCGCACCTCGTCCGCTCCCTTCGGTCGCGG
>JAUYOV010000002.1 GCA_030697795.1 bacterium | reverse complement strand
ATTTTTGGCTTCTATAATCTTAGGGTTTTGTCTGTGTTCTTTAGTTTTATTGATATGTGGCTGATATATCTGATAGTCAGCAAAGTTTTTAATAAAAAGGCGGCATTGGCTGCGGCCGCTCTCTTTGTCCTGAACATTTATAGCTTGATTGCCGGACTTCAGGTTGATATAGATGGAGCGATCCTGCCCTTTTTCGTTCTCCTGGGTTATTACGGGTACCTGGGATTGCTTGAAGGCGGACACAAACGACGCTCCTTGTTTTTACTAGGTCTTGCCATTGTTGGGGGATTGTTTACCAAGGAGAGCTTTGTTTTGTTTTTAGCGGCATTGATCCTGGACTATTTATTCATTTTACATGAGAGAAATAAGGATAATTTTCTTAGAGTATTGAAGCAGGTCTTGAAAGCAAGCGTACCGGTGTTAGCTTTTATGGCTTTGCTGTTTTATTTTTACTATTCCCGTCTTCACGGGATTATAGATTACGCCATGAACTTTAAGTCCTTTAACTTCGGCTCGAGAGCTTATCTGGAACTTGGTTTTAAGGTTGTTAAGTCATTTGTTTGGTTGTCGCCATTATTGACTCTTCCTGCTGTTTTCGGCCTGTTTATAAAAGAAATACGAAACAGGCAGAGATTTTGGTATTTGTATGTCTTTGTTAATTTATTATTCTATTTGATTTTGTTTGATTTTACCAAGTTAACGATAGAACGCTATTTCATGTTTTTGATAGTTCCCGCGGTTATTATAACAAGCGATGTTTTATATTATTGTTACAAAAAAGCCAGCTCCGTCTTGTCGTTTAAAAAATTTGTAGTCGGTACGGGCACATTTTTTGTTTTTGCGCTTCTTATATTTTCAAGAACTTATGCAGTCTTGCCGCTTAATCCAAAAACGGCTTATGTGGAACAAGTAAAGAATTTTGATTTTAATTTTCTGATCCCATTTTCAAGCGGTTCCGGGCCGATAGGTTTTTATTTTTCGGCGCAATTTATTTTATGGTCATGGATTATGGCAACTCTTTTCCTGGGCAGTTATTTATTAATAAGGCGCACTAAATATAAAACTTATATTTTCGCATCTTTTTTGATATTCGGTTTTGGTTATAATTTGATTTTTATGAATGAGCTTTTGCGAGGCAGTTTGTATGGCAGTCCGGATAGAATAGTTCGCCAGACACTTAATTATGTTCTAAAAGAGCCATCAATAACGAGGATCATAACTTATAACGATATCGCCCCTTATGACCTCAAAAAAAGTGGTAAATACCACTCAAGATTTTATACGGCTCCGGAAGGGGACTACACGAAAAAGGTATCAGCTTTTAGAGGGCACTATATGATAGTGGACTTTCCGGCTATTTATAAAAACGATCGGTACTGGCCGTTGATAACCAGATGCCCTTTGTTGAAGA
>JAUYOV010000001.1 GCA_030697795.1 bacterium | reverse complement strand
TTTGCCAAAACTTCGTCCGCATTGAAGCCCCACGCACTGCCCGAATACTTGGAGGGCAGAACCCCGAAAGAAAAACACCCTTTCCTTTTTCAAAAGAAATTTCACCCCCGCCAAATCAGAAATGCAAGGAGTGTTTTTTCTTTCGGGGTTGCTGGCGTACTCGCCAGTGCGGGGGGCTTTCCCCGAGCGTACGCTTCAGTTTTGCTTCACCACGCACGCGGAGCGTGCGAAGTCATTACCTCACTTTGTTTTGGAAATAGGTGCGAGTTTGGTACAATAGAGACACAAATAAATTTAGCCATCTTTAGATGGGCAAATTTATTTTATGGGTTAAGATTCGAACCTGTGAAAGGGGTCGGGAAAACATTTGTTTTCCCGTGGCGGAAATATTAAAACCGAAGGGTTTTAAAGAGTCCTGAATGATAATGAAGGACGATAGGTTCTAGCGAAGCGGAATCCTGCCCGCCGCACAGAGTAGGACAGACCGAGGCAAAAACCTCGGTTTTGTCTTTGTTTGCCTCACTATTTTTAGGTTCGAACGCTTTGTTTTCGGCTTTTGCAAGAAGTAAGTATTTTTTGAATACTTCTATTGATTGGACACTTAAACAGAATGTTCAAGCCAAGCTTCGGGTTTTGGTAAAAAAACTGTTAAATAAATATAAATATCCGCCAGATAAGCAAGAATTAGCTACCAAGACGGTTCTAGAGCAAGCAGAGGTTTTATGTAAAGATTGGAGCGGAGATGGGAAATAATAAAAGGCTAATGCTTTTGTGTTAGTTAACAATTTGGTAATATGTGAACAAGAAATAAAACAATTTAATAAAAAGTAGCCTAAACCTTTAGAAATAAAGGCATGGCTAGATTAAGACCCAATGACGACACTGAACCACACGTTCAGCAACTCGTCATTGGGCTATACCCGAAAGGATATAGGATCGCAAGATCTAGCTAGCGTGTGGTTTTGTGGTTTAAAAGCTACACGCTAGCCCTAAAAAGGTTGGCTTTTTATTTAGTGGAATTTATTAATAAATAATTAAAAAATTATGACAAAAAACACAGTGGGAACAATAGCAGGAGTATTCGCATTCTTATCAATATTCCTATGGGAATTCTCAATCTTTCCTCTTGTAGCTCTAGTACTAGGAATTTGGGGTGTAGTAAATGCAATTAAAGAAGATACTCCAAAAGCGATGGCAATTTGGGGAATTGTGGGAGGTTTAATATTTCTAATAGTTCGAATCACTCAACTATAAAATATGAAAAACAAAGAATATGGAATCTAAATATAAGATTTTTATTGCTGGTATTTTTATGCTGCTTATTTTTGGAGGTATAAAAATAAACAATTATTTTTATAATCAAGAAAGCCAAAAAGATTTAGCAGTTCTTCAAGAAAAAGAAAAGTTAACAAAAAATACTGCACTAATATTACAACCATCTCCGCCAAAGCCCTTTGTTTTGCAACAACCAATACCACCAGCTCTGCCACCATCTCCTTCCACAGATTTCGTTTGTAAGAGTTTTGATTATACTCGTTGGTCTCTTTGTACAACAGATGGAACTCAGTCACGGGTTATAACAGCGGCATATCCGAATGGATGCATACTTACAGATGCTCTATCTGTGCAACAGCAGAAATGTCAGTATACTCCTCTAGATACTTCTTTTGAGGATATTGTTAATAAAATGGTTGGGCAAATTCACGATGCTCCTGATCAAACAATAACTACACAATATTTTGCCGGACATTCCGATGATGTTTATATTACAACTAATAAGTGGAAACTATCGTCAGATGGCACGACACTGTTTTTTGAGGGTACATCTAAGAACCGTGCCACAGAAGTTATAACTGATCACATTATTTTAGCAGATACTAATAAAGATTTCCGTCCAGATATGTATTCCAATAATGGTGATAATTGGTATAACCTTGCCAACCAAGACTCTGATCTTGTACTAAATTACACCACTGTTTGGGCAGTCGCTAGTGCCTATTTTGGATCATATTTATTAAATTATTAATCATTAACAAACATGCAAATAATCATATGGATTTTAGGAGCAGTAACAGTGTATCGTTTATGGGGAAGTGTTACATGGCTTTCAATAGTTGTTATTCTTTTAGTATTAAGTTACTCCGTTCTTCCAGACGAACAACAGGAACAAAATAAAACAGGGATGTTTTCTACTGCTACCGCAGTACGGCTCATGTGGACTTTTATTCCAGTAGTAATTATTTTCATATATTCTTTGTTTAAATAAATTTTATGGGTATATTTTCTAATTTTAAAATAAACTCTTTAAGAAAAAAGATAGAAGGTAATTATGAATCCAGATTAGAGAAAATAGCTTTAGATCTAAAAAATTTGCCGCAGGATCAACGATTAGGACTTGCTGCTAAGCTTGGTTTTTTGCTTCAGGCAAGTGCTTTTGCAAAAATAATGAATCATGCGTTGTTTCACCCCGATTCTGGTATTTTTATGAATGACGTTAATAATTTAAATGAAAATAGGTTTAATTTACTGTATCAAGCAATGGTTATATGGTTTTCATGGATACAGATATCATTGGATTCAGAAGATAAGAAAAATCAAAAAGGTATTAATTTTTCTATTGATTCTCTTGAAACTGGTTTAGGGATAAATCGACTTGTTATTAAGGTTTATTACGATGGACTTGCTAGTAATATCAGTTTAATAAATTTTGCTCTTTACAGATGGTGTATGTTGGCCGTAGACCACACTGATAACTATTACGAAACGATGCACGAAAACAGTCCCGATTGTAAAAAATTTATTGAAATAGCTAATTTAGCAAAAGAGGAAGCCGAAAAAGCACTAGATTAAAATATGAAAAACAAAGCCATTATCGTTATAATCTGTATTCTTTTAGCGGGTTTAGTTTGGTATGCAGTGGATAGCTATAAAAAATCTGCGGGAGAGGCGGCTACGGGCACTACAGAAGTAGATTTAAACCCTAACCCAACATCAATATTGCCTTCAGATTATTCGCTCGGCTTTGTTGAATGGTTTGTGTTTGGACCCAACAAACTGTACGGATTCAGCAGTGATGAGGTATATGAAAAAATACCAGAAGGCCAAATAAGAAGCATTGAGCTTGCTGGTGAATCGTCAGAATATAACAGGGTAACCTTATCAAGCACACTTACTACACAAGACTGGTATGTAAAAGAAAACCAATCAGCTAGACTACTTGTTTCTGATGGCACAAAGCCAATAGTGCTTAAACTATCAGATGGTAATAGTAAAAAATCATGGACAAAAGATATATCTTCCTATCAGCCATTCGCAAATATCCTCTATGTTTGGAGTATAATGCCTGATTATAGATATAAATTAGAAGAGTACCCTTTGGCATTTTGGTTGAGATATAACATTGCAAACGCTGACGGATTCACACAAGTATTCACGCTATTTAAGATAGAACCAGATGGCACATTACGAGAGGTAAAGACATTTGAGGGCAGGAATGGATTTGTATATTACGATGTTAAGAATGGTACATTTTTAGTCGGCGAATCCGCAACTGAAGATCCACTAAACGGGTTTCTTGGTCACGAGAAAACCTATATCATAAAATATTCCGCTTCCACTTTCAAACAAATTTCTGACCAAACAATAGCTAATGTCTACTGGACGGACGAATGGCTAAAGTGGAATGATTAGAATGGCTGTTATAGACCTTTAAGAGGCTAAAAGCGTATTAACTAAGAGCTTGAGGCAATTTCCATAATTCTATGGCGTTCTAGTAGTTTTTGTTCTATTATACAGGTTCGTATAGCTTCCAACCCTCGGCACCAATACAGAAATCAACGCCACCTTAGCTCAGCGGTAGAGCAACACTTTTGTAAAGTGAAGGTCCTCGGTTCAAATCCGAGAGGTGGCTCAGATAAGAAAAATATGGACAAAAAATTTAATAGAACAAATGCAGTTTTGTTAGCTTCATTTTGTGTTTTTGTTTTCTTTGTTGGTGTTTTAATTTTTCAACAGGCGAGAGGCAGTGATTATACGCTTAACCGAAGTGATGTTATAAAATTTTTTACCGAAAAAATAAACGAAATTGCGCCAGATAAGCCTGTATCAGATGGCAAGTGGAGTGTAACTAGATTTCGTTTTGTAAACGAAAATAATGTCTATGTTGAATATGAAGATGGCCATATTACCAGAGCTTTTTTACTTTCGCTAGAAAAGAAAATAGGTTCGACGCCAGATTACAAAATAATAGGATTTTTTGAGCCAGGGGCTTTGGGTTATACTTTATTAGCAGGTGAAGATAGGTTTAAAGATAAGCCACAGGAAGTTATGGAATATAATCAAACGGTCGGAAAATGGATTAAAGTTAACTAAGCGACACCAATACGCGAATGCACTCGAATGACCAAATAAAATTCGTAGGTTCGTGTCTATTCGTAATTAGTGTCGGTTATATATGAGTCAAGAAAGTTTAATAAAATTAGCTTGCACAATTTGTAAACGTATCAATTATTGGACACGAAAGAATAAAAAGAAGGTTACAAAAAAGATAGAACTTAAAAAGCGTTGCAAATGGTGCAGAAAGCAGACCCCTCATAAGGAGAATAAGTAGTTTTGTTTCTTAATATTAATCTGCTATAATAGGTTATGTAACCTTTATGGCATATTCAATTAAGATAAAAGAAAAAGCTTTATCTCTGCGTACTAGGGGCTATTCTATAAGCGAGATTCATAATAAGCTGAGTGTTTCTAAGGGTAGAGTTTCGGAATGGGTACGAGATGTGAATTTATCTGATAAATCAAAATTGCGTCTTTTAAATAAGGTTAGATTAGGAGTAATTACATCGGCAAAAAACAAGAAGGCAAGAACACAAAGGATTATAAATTCTTTACTCTCCAAAGCAACCGATGAAGTTGATACTATAAATGTAGATAATACCAATTTATTAAGACTTTTTTGCTCATTAATTTATTGGTGCGAGGGAGGAAAAGATCATTACTCTGGAGTACGTTTTACAAATTCGGATCCACAGCTAGTAAAAGTTTTCTTAAACTTGTTTAGAAAATCATTTAAGATAGACGCTGAAAAGTTTAGAATTTGTGTTCATTTACATGAATATCACAATGTAAATAGACAGTTGAATTTCTGGTCAAATATAACCGATATTCCTTTAAAACAATTCATTAAACCGTTTAATAAGCCAAATACTGGCAAGAGAATAAAAGAAGGTTATAATGGTTGTGTGTCCGTTAGGTATCATAGTGTTGAGGTGGCTCGTCAGCTTTTAGCCACGGCACAGGCCTTTTTTATAAAACAAGGGGCAGTTGCAATCAAATAATTTACGGGCGTAGCTCAATTGGTAGAGCGCTTGTCTCCAAAACAAGAGGTTGCAGGTTCGAGACCTGCCGCCCGTGCCTTAAGTGATGTTTAAAAATTTAAAACATATTAGGTTAATTATATTTGGGTTAATAGCATTAACTCTTTTTTCTTTTTATATAATTTCTAGAATTATTTCGCCTCAATTTTTAGATGGTAAAAAAGAAATAGCTATTAATAAAGGCGAAAATTTATTAGAGATTGCTGGTAATTTGGAAGCCGCTGGGATTATTAAAAGCAAGCTTTCTTTTATAGTATCGTCCATATATAGAGGCAGTTACGCTGCATTAAAAGCGGGGCAATATATTTTTGAACCCGGTTTAAATTTACGCCAAATTTTAACAAGAATAGAAAATGGTGAAGCACTTTTTGGCAGCGATGAGGTAGTTGTTATTATTCCCGAAGGCCTAACTTTAAAAGGTATAACCGAAAGATTAAAAGAAGCTGGTTTTAAAGATGCTGAAGATCTAACAAGAATTAAGGCTGTTTCTTTAGCAGAGACTTTTGATTGGCTCAAATTGTCGCCGGCCAAAAATGATACGCTAGAGGGTTTCTTATTTCCCGATACTTACAGATTTTCTAAAGATGCCAATGCCCAAGAAATTGTTATAAAGATGTTAAACAGGTTTGATGCTAAAACCAAAGATATAAGGGATGTTTCTGGAAAAAAGTTTTATGATGTTTTAAAAATGGCCTCAATTTTAGAAGAAGAAGTTTTGCCAAGCGATATGCCCATAGCTTCGGGTGTATTATGGAAAAGGTTAAGCATAGGTATGCCGCTTCAGGTTGACGCCACGCTGGTTTACGAACTAGGCCGTCCCATAAAAAGATCGGATATTGATACTCTAGATTCTTTATATAATACGTATAAAAACAATATTTTACCGCCCACACCAATTTCTAACCCTGGGCTGGTGTCTTTGCAGGCCGCGCTGTATCCAGAAAAATCCAATTATCTTTATTATCTTTCTAAACGTTCCGATAAAACCACAGTTTTTTCTGTTACTTTTGAAGAACATAATTTAGCTAAGGCTAAATATCGTTAGCTAGACTCAAAAGCCCCGTAGGGTTTATAATCTACAGATGAATATAAAAATTTATTCAACTCCAACCTGCGCCTATTGCCACGCCGAAAAGGAATTTTTAAGAGAGCATAATATTGAATTTCAAGATTTAGATGTTTTTTCTGATGCTAAGGCTAGGGAGGAAATGATACAAAAGACTGGCCAATTAGGTGTGCCGGTTACAGATATAGATGGGAAAATAATTATTGGTTTTGATAGGGCGAAAATTTCTCAGCTTTTAGGTTTAAAATAATTTATGTTCGATCTAATAATTATTGGCGCTTCGGCGGCTGGCCTTTCGGCTTCCATATACGCCGCGAGGCGCCGTTTGAATTTTAAAATAATAAGCGCGGATGTGGGTGGTGAAGTGGCAACTTCGGGCGAAATAGAAAACTGGCCCGGTATTATACATACCGATGGTTTGGAGCTCTCGGATAGGTTTAAAGAACATGCTAAGGCCAACAATGTGGTGATAGAAGATGGCAAATGGGTTAGCGAAATTAAACTTGTCCGCCCAGAAGGTGGGAAAGAAAACAATTGTTTTTTAATTTCGGGCAAAAACCCAGATGGCTCGGTTTTCCAAGAAAAAGCTAAGTCTGTTTTGGTGGCTACGGGCGTACATTCTCGTGAGTTGAATATTAGTGGCGAAAAAGAATTTAGAAATAAAGGTGTTTCTTATTGTACGGTTTGTGATGGCCCGCTTTTCTCGGGTCAAATTGTAGCCACAGTAGGTGGAGGTAATTCTGCTTTAGAATCAGCCATAATGCTTTCGGAAATTGCCAGCCAGGTTTATCTTATAAATAAAAATTCATATTTTAAAGGAGAACAGGTCTTAATAGACAAAGTTTCTAAAAACTCTAAAATAGAAATCGTTTACGAAGCTATGACCTCGGCTGTTTTAGGAGACAGTTTTGTAAGTGCCCTAGAATATAAAAATAAATCGGGTGAGACTAAAAAAATAGAAGTTAAGGGTATTTTTGTGCATATTGGCCAAATACCAAATAGTTCATTTGTTTCGGGTGTGGAATTAGATGAAACTAAACAAATAAAAGTTAACTTGCGTGGCGAAACTAATATTGCTGGTCTATTTGCCGCGGGAGACGTAACCAATATTCCCTATAAGCAGATAGTTATTGCGGCGGGGCAGGGAGTATCCGCTCTATTGTCGGCTGTTGATTACCTCAACAGGAACCATTAGGGTATAATTACAGCATGAGGCTTGCTATAAATGGCTTTGGCAGAATAGGGCGAAGTTTTTTTCGCCAGGCTTTTAATAATTCCGAAATAGAAATTGTGGCCATAAACGATCTGGGTGATATAAAAAATTTAGCCTATCTTTTGCGCCGAGATACTATTTATGGGGAATATGAAAAAACTGTTGATGTTCGTAGTAATCAATTGGTGGTAGATAGCCATAATATTTTTGTTTTTAGCGAAAAGGATCCGGCAAAATTACCTTGGCAGGATTTAAATATAGATATTGTGGTGGAATCGACTGGAGTTTTTAATACTTCGGAAAAAGCTAAGGCACATTTAGATGCTGGGGCAAAAAGAGTTGTTATAACTTCTCCAGCCGACGCCAATACGCCACATATTTTGGCAGGTTCTAATAACGATAAATTGACTCGTGAGTTGAACCGGATAACTTCGGACGCTTCGTGCACTACAAACGCTGTTGTACCGGTTTTAGATATTTTGCAAGTCAATCCCGGAATTAGAAAAGCGATGCTAAATACCGCTCACGCTTATACGGCCAGCCAAAGTTTAGTGGATGGGCCGGGGGGCGGAAAAGATTTTTTACGTGGCAGAGCCGCCGCGCAAAATATTGTGCCATCGCACACCGGCGCGGCTGATGCGGTTATACGTTCGCAACCATGGCTTAAAGATATTTTCGAAGCCATAGCAGTTCGTGTGCCAGTTATAGTTGGCTCACTGGCCGACTTAACTTTTGTAGCAGGACGCCGAACAACAGTTGAGGAAATTAACGATATTTTACGCAAAGCCGCCAAGCAACCAAAATGGCAGGGAATTTTTACGGTTAGCGAAGAGCCGTTAGTCTCGTCTGACATAATCAAAAACCCTCACGCCTCCATCGCCGATTTAACTCACACCAAAGTTGTGGGTGGCGATATGGTTAAAGTTCTGGCTTGGTACGACAACGAATGGGGCTATTGTGGTAGTTTGATAAAACATATTTTGAATTTAAAGGGTCTGCTATAGCCAGTTTAGTATCTTTTAAAAAACGGCTTATTTAGGCCGTTTTTTAGCTGTTTGATACTCGCTATTGACAATATATGGGGCGATATGCTATGATGTAGACATCAAAAAAGGATGGTACCCTAACAACTAGTCCCCAAAGAAGGAGGTGAAAAAATGAGAACCTACGCTCGGATTCTCGGAGCGTTACTCATGATCGTCCAAATCTACATCATCTGCGCCGACAGGTTGCTGGTGGTGCAGGGACGGTCTGAAGAAACTGCTATCGCGGTAATCATAGCTCTGAATACCGCGATGGGTCATTCGCCCTGGGAAGCGTGGGTGGTCTACTTCATCCCAATAGTGATCGGGGTGATGGCGGTTTTCATGCCACAATACGTTCGACGGCAAATCTGACCTAAATCAAGGAGGTTGATGTGAAACGGAGTGTGTATGTGTCTACTTGCGGTTGCAAGCTCAATAAGAATTTTGAGCCTGTGGAACTCTGCTCTGTGCATGCTGCTTGGGCCAAAGTGGAAAATGAGATGTCCCCGGAAGAGCGTGCACAGGTAGCTAGTGGTCGTGCTAGTTACAGTAATATGATGACCAACCGCATGCTGGATCCAGATGCATGGTTTGGAAAACCATAGGAGGTATGTGGTATGAAAAAGAAAGCAACATGCGCAGGATACACCTTGTTTTGCGAACCTAGTACTGAACATTTTGGATTCGCTAAGATTCAAGGCAACAGGGAAAATTATCAAGGAGGATATCCTCTACGGTTTGGACCATTACCTCTCTTCCGCCGTTGGTTGAAAGAGAAAGGCATCAAAGAAGAAATCCAAGAGTTTTTCACTTGATTTGTGATATAAGGCGTTGCGACAAAAAAGTCGTAGCGCTTTTTTAATAACTATCAATGTTCAATCTCGATACGGCTCTCGGCGAAAGTCGGGGGCTTTTTTAATGAACACTCGGTGTTTAATAAAGTTTAATAAATCCACTTTTAATGTGATCGCCTTAAAAGTGGACAAGTGGTTTATTTTATTTAATAGATGCAAATCGGAAATTCACTAGCGGGATTTTTATTTTCTCAAAACGTTCACTTGTCTGTTTATATTTTGCCTTAGGCACTCCTCTTTCCTCCATTATTTATTACTATTACTTTATGTTAACAACTATTCAACGATCGTGAAATAAGTGTTAACATAAAGATAACATCAAAATATCAAGACCAAGTAGGGTTTACATCTAATTAGGGCTTATGTCAGAAAGAAAAACATCTTTAACGCATCTCATATTGGAAAAGTTTCAAGAAGCTGGTGAGCTGACTCTTGAAGCAATATTTCCTAAAAGTCGCATCGAAGGCAAAATATGGCGGCAAGTTTTGGGGTTGCCAACAGGTTATGAATTTTCTTCCCGAACTTTCTCCGTTATACTTTCCCGCCTAAAAAAACAAGGATTGGTTAGTAGGACGGGTTCACGCAAAAAGTCACTATGGTCAATAACCCAACAAGGCAGAGATTCGTTTAATGTGGTTGATCTTGGTTTGCCAAAGGAAGATGGTGTGGCCAGGCTGGTAATGTTTGATATTCCAGAGTTGGAAAGGAAAAAACGTGATTTGGTTCGACTTGAGTTAATCGCTTGCGGATATAGACAATTACAAAAAAGTGTCTGGATGGGTTATAGACCTTTGCCTGAAGGTTTTATAGTATTATTGGATAACTTGAAGTTAAAGAATAAGGTTCAAATTGTTAGTATCAATAAACTAGGTAGTTTAGAAACTATTTAATTTTATTTACATTTTTATGTTAACAAACATTATACGATCGTATGGAAATTGTTAACATATTTTTTATTAGGATATGTTAAATATGCTAGAATCTTAATATGATTTATATTGGTTCAGATCATCGAGGCTACAATTTAAAAGAATATTTGAAAGGTTATTTAACTGCGGCGAAAATTCCGTTTAAAGATTTAGGCAATCATAAATTTGATCCGGAAGATGATTATCCGGATTTTGCTTTTAAAGTTGCCGAGAGAGTTGCCGAGAATGTAAAAGAAAATTTTGGTGTTATGATATGTGGCTCGGGTTTAGGCATGGTGGTGGCGGCTAACAAAATCAAAAACATTCGAGCGGGTTTGGCGGTTGACGAATGGTTTGCTAAACATGGTCGTGAAAATGACAATTTAAATGTTTTAGTATTATCGGCCGATCAAACTGACTTTAGTTTGGCTGAAAGGATTTTGAAGGCGTTTTTGGTAACTAGGTTTATTAACGAAGAAAAGTATATTAGAAGGGTAGATAAAATAGAAAAGAAAGAAGAAGAGAATTTTAAATAGTATGAATATAATTCCTGCAATATTAGAAAAAGAATGGCTAGAAGTTGAAAAGAAGATAAAGTTGGTAGATAGTTTAACCGAATATATTCAACTGGATATTTCGGATGGTTTTTTTACGCCCGTAGAAACTTGGAATAATCCCAGCGATCTTTCGGGTTTAAATTTAAAATCAAAAATAGAGGTTCATTTGATGGTAGCTGATCCTATAGCAGAAATTGAAAAATGGCAGGCAAGTCCAGCGAGCCGTTTCGTGGTTCAGGTAGAATCTTTAAAGAGTGGCAAACCTCCGAGGTCTGCCACAGATAAGGAAATAGTTTTGGCTTTTAAAGTAGAAACTCCGTGGGCGCCGTATGCCGATATGGTTCAATCGGCTGGCCGAGTTTTATTTTTAAGCGTTGAAGCGGGTTACCAAGGGCAAGAATTTAATGAATCGGTTTTAGAAAAAATAAAAACTTTAAAACAAGTAATGCCGAATGTGAACATAGAAGTTGACGGGGGAATTAATTTGGAAAATATATCTAAGCTCAAGGAACTAGGCGTAGACTCTGCGGTGGTAGGTTCGGCTATATTTGAAAGCACTGATCCCAAACAGATGATTGAGAGGTTTAAAAATATAGCTTAAATACTGGGCTTTGGGGTTGGGTTGACAAATATATATCTAGTAGTGTATAATTAAAACAATCTAAATCATGGATTGTTCATTCTGATTTATCACAGTGGAGGAAAATATGTCTGGAACAATGATTCGTATAGTAGAAACTATTTTTGAGTTGGGCACAATAAACCACCAGAAGGCAGTAGAAGAAGTTGTTATCCAAATGCTACGCTTAGGAGCTTATGTAGATTCTGCAGTTACTACGGCAACTCCAGCGCCTCCACCTCGTGAATACATGATGTTGAGGATCACGACCATCGTGTTCACTCCCTCCTAAGTTGTGATCTTGTTTCACTAATCCCTGGCGCATAACGTGCGCTGGGGGTTTTATTTTGTTAAAATTAAAGCGTAGTTCGGTTTCACTCACTATAAAATGGAAGCGCTTCATGAAACTAAATTAAAACAACTGGAGCTTAAGGCAAACCAAATAAGGCAAGATC
Organism: bacterium; assembly: GCA_030697795.1. Classification (NCBI taxonomy): domain Bacteria; species bacterium. Next base: position 109,531 of record JAUYOV010000001.1, on the reverse strand, counting down.
TTATTAAAATGCTTTTGGAAGCGGGTTCGGGGCATTCAGCTGGTCCGTTAGGTATGGCCGATATTTTTACGGCTTTGTATTTTCATATTTTAAAACACGATCCTAAACATCCCGAATGGCCGGCGCGTGATCGCTTAATATTATCTAACGGTCATATTTGCCCAATACGTTACGTGGCTATGGCGCATGCGGGTTATTTTCCCATTAGTGAACTTAAAACCTTACGTAAGCTCGGTACGCGCTTACAAGGGCACCCACACAGATTATCTTTACCCGGTTTAGAAACAACATCTGGTCCGCTCGGGTCAGGTTTATCTCAAGCCTCTGGTATGGCCATGGCTTTTAAAATGGATAACCTTCCAAATCGCGTTTACTGTGCCATGTCCGATGGCGAACACGATGCTGGCCAAACTTGGGAAGCAGTTATGTTTGCGGCTAAATATAAATTAAATAATTTAGTTGGAATAATAGATAGAAATAATATTCAAATAGATGGTTACACCGAAGACGTAATGCCGTTAGATGATTTAAAAGCCAAATATGAATCTTTTAATTGGTATGTTTTAGAAATTGATGGGCATAATATTCGCGAATTTGTGGATGCGTGTGCCAAAGCCGAAGCCATACACGAAAAACCAACTGTAATTATTGCACGAACCATTCCGGGTAAGGGCGTAGATTTTATGGAGAATAAATTTGAATGGCACGGTAAACCGCCCAACAAAGAAGAAGCGAATATTGCTTTGCGGGAATTAAGAACATTGCAGGGGCAGATAGAAGCAGGGCATATTGATTAAAAATTTCTAATGACAAATTTCTAATTTCTAATCAAATCCAAATGTCTAATGACTAAATTTTGAAATTAGATAATTAAGCATTAGGCATTGATTAGATATTAGTAATTAGGTATTAGACATCACCCGATGAATCCTAATGCATATTTAGTAAAAGATATTTTAAAACCAGAACAAAAACCAACCCGCGATGGTTATGGCGATGGCTTAGTTTTAGCTGGAGAAAAAAATAAAAATGTAGTGGTATTGTGCGCCGATTTAACCGAATCTACTCGTTCTTTAGCTTTTCAAAAAAAGTTTCCCGAAAGATTTATAGAAATGGGCGTGGCCGAACAAAATTTAGCTTCGGTGGCGGCAGGATTGGCTCTTGCCGGAAAAATTCCTTTTATATCTTCTTATGCCACTTTTAGCCCGGGTAGAAATAACGAACAAATTAGAACCACGATTGCTTACAACGAAGCCAATGTAAAAATTGCAGGCGCGCACGCTGGCATATCAGTCGGTCCAGATGGCGCTACGCATCAGGCTTTAGAAGATATTGGGCTTACACGAATGATGCCAAATATGAGAGTGGTTGTGCCCTGCGATTACGAAGAAGCTAAAAAGGCTACAGTGGCCTCGGCAGAATTAGTGGGGCCAGTTTATTTACGTTTTACACGCGAAAAAAGCGCCATGATTACAACTTCTCATACCCCTTTTAAAATTGGCCGCGCTGAAGTTTTTAAAGATGGAAAAGATGTTGTAATTTTTGGTTGTGGGCCATTAATTTATAATGCAATTAAAGCTTCAATAGATTTAGAAAAAGAAAGAATACAAGTAGCGGTGGTAAATATTCATACCATAAAACCTTTAGATAAAGATACAATATTAAGATATGTTCATAGCGCGCACGCTGTGGTTAGCGTAGAAGAACATCAAATATATGGCGGGTTGGGTAGTGCCATTTCCGAGCTGTTAGCCAAAGAAATGCCAGTACCGATGGAATTTATTGGAGTCAGTGATAGTTTTGGGGAATCAGGCAAACCCGAAGAGCTTATAGAAAAATATGGCATGGGTGTGGAATCAATAAAAAAAGCGGTTAAAAAAGTGCTATCGCGTAAGTAATTATTCTCATCTTGAAGTCTTAATGGGTTATGTGTTAAAAGTTTAGATGTACTGTTCTTTTGAATAAACTAAAAGGAGGGTTTATGGATACAATCGTAAAGATTGACCGCTCTTGCCCTTTTGATCCAGCGTCTTTTTCGGGCTTGGGTAAAGACTGGAGCCTAGGCGAAGAAGATGAATGTTCTTTAAGCCTTACCGAGATAAATCTTACCAATATTCGTTTGGAAACCTGTTTAAAAGATAAAGAAAAAAGAATTGATGGTAATGAAAGAATAAAACGTCTAAAAGAACTGGGTCGGGTTCGGTTTGATATTAAGATTTTTCAAACTTTTTGGAAAAATAAAGATCTTATTCCACAAGAATGGAAAAATAAGGTTGATGGCCGTACTTTGTTTGTTTCTTTTGATGGCACTGAACTTTATGGTCCAGATGGCCGCCTATACACAGTGTTTCTTTTTTGGAGTGGTAAGAGGTGGCGGTGGAGTCCTGGTAGCATTGAAGGTTCTCGGGGTTTTAACGAGCCTTCTGCTGTTCTTATAAATACTTCCTAGTTAAACTGTTCACGAAGAACGCAATTAATATGGGTCGGTCTTATAAAAGACTGACCTTTTTCTTTTTATTTGTTAAAATTAAGGTATGTACGATGTGATTACCATTGGCACGGCCACACGCGATGCTTTTGTCAGAAGCCATGAATTTAAAAGAGCTTCCTCGTTTAAGTTTTTAACGGGTGAGGTTTTGTGTTTACCGTTAGGCGAAAAAATAGATATAGATGATATCGTTTTTGCTACAGGCGGCGGCGCAACCAATGCCGCTGTTACTTTTAGTAGGCAAGGATTAAACACAGCTTGTGTTTGTAAAATAGGCAATGATGTTTCTGGCAGAGAAGTTTTGCAAAATTTAAAGTCTGAAGGAGTCGGAACCAACTTTGTTATAGAAAATGACGATTATAAAACTGCATATTCTATTTTATTATTATCGCCCAACGGCGAGCGAACTATTTTGGTTTATCGGGGCGCCTCGGAACATTTTAAACCGGATGATGTTAATTTAAGAACATTAAATGCTAAATGGTTTTATATGGCGGGTGCTATGCCGCTAGATGTTTTGAATTTAATTTTAAATAAAGCCAAAGAAACAAACACCCAGGTTGCCTACAACCCGTCAAAATCAGAAATTAAAATGGGTCTCGATGGTTTAGGCGAGGTTTTAAAAAAGTTAGATGTTTTATTAATAAACAGAGAAGAAGGCGCGTATTTAACTGGGCTAGATTATAAAAAAGAGGATAAAATATTTAAAACGCTGGATGAATACGTAAGTGGAATTGTTGTTTTAACCGATGGCCACAAAGGTGCTTTGATTTCTGACGGTAAAAGTATTTTTGAATCTGGCATATTTAAAAATCAAAATGTTGTGGATAGAACTGGAGCCGGTGATGCTTTTGGTTCGGGGTTTGTGGCGGGTTTAATAGAAAAAAATGATATTCAATATGCTATAAGGTTAGCTAGCGCTAATGCTACAGGCGTGGTGGAAAGACTGGGCGCCAAAGATGGTATACTGACGAAAGATCAATTTATAAATGACAAAAGATGGCAAGATTTTAAAGTGAAAGTTAGATAATCTTAAATTAATTATGACGCCCAATCAAAAAATAGCTAGAATTCTTGGCATAACCGAAAAAACATTAGAAAATTTAGAACTTTCTTTACGGGAATCTACAGGCAAAACCGGTATTATAGAAAGGCTGTGTAACGAGAACGAAAAAATAATTGAAGAAACAATAAAGAAACTAAACACAGGCGACGACAGAAGTGCTGATCATACTCGGGGCACTTTGCAGAAAGCTATTTTTCAAAACGAAAAAGATTTTTTGGAATTTTTAAATACTGTTGAGGGTGCAAACGAATTTGAAAAAGCGGCCAATCTTTCAAGATCCTTGGTTAAGGTGGGTAAAGGCTTTTTTTTAAAGAAAGATTTTATAAAGGAAATATTTTTAAAACGAAAACCCGAAAATCTTTTAAACTATTTAGGCTATGCTACGGTAGAAGAAATTTTTGAAAAAGAAAATCTGCTAGAGGCTTTTAGTGCTTTAAGATTTGTAGAAAATAATGAATGGATGCATAAAACTTTTGAGGAAGCCTATAGTAATTTTACCGAGGCGGATTTTGAAGAAAGAGATATAGAAGTTAAGGTATTAAGCCCGAAGTGGCACGATATTGCCAAGAAATTTATAGAAAAGAAACATCATAATGTTAGCCATTTAAAAGAGTTTGGGGTTATTTTTTTGAACCCCATAACTATGGATGTGCCGGGAAAATTTTTAAGAGACTTTGCCTTGCTCTTGCATTATTTCCACGAAATAGAATTTTATTCAAAACTTTTTAAAAAATATTCTACCGAAGCAAATTTTGCGGAAAAGTTTAAATCGCTCTTAAGAGGAGATGTTAAAGAAGTTATGGATATAAAAGAAAAAAATGCTTGGCTTATTGTTCAGCGTTATTTAGTTAAAGAAAATTCTCAAGATCCGCGCCTTTTCCAGCCCAGAGTTAACCCGGAATCTATTCATTGGGCCAAAGGCGAGAGGGATTTGGTTGGTATATCGGAAAAGACAGGAGGCAAGGTGGATTTAAGTTTATGGTGGAATTTGGATTGGGTTGGCGGACTTTTTCAAGGGGTTAGCGGTGAAGAAGTTGTAAGTTTTGACTTAGAAGATAATGCCATGTCCTTGGTTTCTTTTATGGAAGGGAAAAAAGAAGCTTTAACTTATCATCAACGTGAGGCCATGTGGACCAAGATTTTTGCTGAATATTCAGGTGGGGAAGAAAAGCTAGAAAAATTAGTTTTGGACGGGTTTGATAAAGGATATATTATTTTGTAGTTTTTTGAATATTGTTTTTTGCGAAAATTATCATCCCTCGCAAGCGATATGGAGCCTCTCTATTTATATAAAAACTATTCTCCATAATGTTGCTCGGAATGATAATTTTCTATAATTTTGATGATTTTAAAAAATTTTTTTAATCAAGCAAATAAAGATCATTGGGCTATAGGGCATTTTAATGTCTCTAATTTAGAATTGCTTAAAGCCGTGGTGGAGGCGGCTAGGGAGGCAGGTTCGCCTGTTATGATTGGAACTTCCGAAGGCGAAAGAGCATGGCTGGGTTTAAAAAGCGCGGTGTCTTTAATAAAATCCTACCAAGAAGATTGGCCGAATATATTTTTAAATGCGGATCATACTAAATCGGTTGAGGCTATTTTTGAAGCGGTGGAGGCGGGTTACGATTCTGTGCATTTTGATGGCTCAAATTTATCTTTGAAAGAAAATATAAATGAAACTAGAAGGGCGGTGAGGTACGCTAAAAGTAAAAATAAAGATATTTCGGTGGAAGGTGAGCTAGGTTATTTAAAAGGCGACTCCCAATTAACTGGCAAAAAAATAGCTGTTACGCCCGAAGACTATACTAAGCCCGAAGAAGCTTTAAAGTTTGTTAATGAAACTGGGGTGGATCGGTTGGCGATTGTTATAGGCAACGTCCACGGTATAAATATTGACGAGCCAGAACTGGATTTTGAAATTTTAGAAGACATAAGAAAAGTTGTGCCTAAGCATGTTAGTTTGGTTTTGCACGCGGGTTCTGGCATACCCGATGCCGATATTAAAAAAGCTATATCTTTGGGCATAAGCAACATTCATATCAGCACCGAATTAAGAGTGCTTTTTAGAAAAGGGTTGGAGAGGCAACTCAAGTCTAATCCTAGCGAATACGCGCTTTATCGTTTAGAAAAAGAGGTCGTAGGTAACATCAAAGAGTTGGTAAGGCAGAAGTTAAGGCTTTTTGGGAGTATCAGTAAGGTCTGAAATCTGTCCAACACCTGGTGTTGGACAGATTAGGTGTTGGACAGTTTAGTCTATAAAAATATCTTGAATAGGTTTACTCTTAGCGCCGCTTTCCAGAGCATATTTTTGGTAGTCTTTGCTGTTTTTGAACTGATCCAAAACTATTGATGGACACAAAAATTCAGACCAGCGATTCTTTCCAACGTAGTCTTGAAAACTTGACCAAGGATATACTGTTTCTTTTTTATTCCAACTATAGATTTCAGAAGGATTGACATGAATGTAAGCTGATAGATGTTTTAAATATTTGTCTTTTTTAATATGTCTTGATTGAAATACACTCCCAAAAAGGTGCCCCGTTCGTTGATATTTTAGGTTGAAATATTTTGTATAACTGTTGCCTAAACGTTGCATAAAATTTGATATCCCATTTTCTAAGTTTTCTTTCAAAAGTAAATGATAGTGATTTGACATCAAACAAAAAGAAACCAAATCAATGGTCTTTTTTTCTAAAATCTCTTTAAACTCCTCTTTGTCAAACATCTGGTGTTTGACAAACGGCACTAATCTGGAAACTTGGGGTATGTGGACATTACCCTGAAATATTATAAGTGCGGTCATAAATCTCCAATAATCATCGCTATTGAGGAATATATTTCTTTTGTCTGTACCGCGACTATAAATATGATAATATTCACCAGGCGCAAAAAGATGTTTTCGAATCATACTTATATTCTATCATATTCTGTCCAACACCTGGTGTTGGACAGAATTGGGTGTTGGACAGAGTGTAAATTAAACAGTAGAATTTATATTGATGGTACTCGAGTTTAAATATGCTTATCTAGTTCTTACTATCCCGTTTATTGTTATATGGGTTTTATTTTTTATATTTAGCAAACGAACTAGATTTGAACAGCTTGTTATGAGTTTTTTACTTGCTCCTGTTGGACCTATTTCAGAAATGTTATATTTTATAGATTACTGGAAGCCAGAAAGTATTTTGTTCACTAATATAGGCCCTGTAAAGATATTTTTTGAGGATTTATTGTTTTGTTTTTTGGTAGGCGGGATAGGTTCTGTAATATATGAAGCTATTTTTAGAAAACACCTAAGAAGAATTAAAAAAATAAATTATAAAACAAGCTTGGTTGCGATCTTAATAACCGTTTCGGTTGTTTCGTATCTGTTATTTAAAATTGGAGTTGATTCTATTTTTTCTACCTCAATCGCCGCTATTTTAGGTACAGTGTTAATAGTTAGCCAGAGAAAAGATTTACTACTGGATTCTATATTTAGCGGTGTCGGTGTTATGTGTATTATGTTCCTTTCTTATTTTTTACTATCTTTGCTTGTTCTAAATGTTGATGAGTTACTTAGAAGAGGATGGTTATTATATGAATCTGGTTTAGATATAAGAATCATAAGAAACATTCCACTTACCGAAATGGTTTGGGGTTTTTCGTGGGGGATGTTAATTGGACCACTTTACGAGTTTGCTAGGAAGAAAAAACCTACTTAGATAGGCTTTTAGCTGTATATAATGTATATTGATGAACCCGTTGATTTTTGTTGGGGTCAATGCTAAGCTAAGCCCAGCTGAAAAGGCTGTTTTTTTATCTCATAAAGAGGTAGGGATTCAGTCAAACTATCACTATGTCTAATACTATTAAAGTAAAAATAAGAGAAAAAGGAGGTGTAAATCAATTACGCCAAGATGGTTTTGTACCGGGTGTGGTTTATGGTCGTGGCGTTAAAAATACAAATGTTTTTATTGAAGCTCCTATATTAGAAAAAGTTCTCCAAAAAGCTGGAGAAAGTACTCTTTTAGAACTAACTATTGAGGGTGACCCCTCGACTTCGCTCGGGGCAGGCAAACCTAAACACGTTTTAATTCACGACGTACAAAGAGATCCTGTAAAAGATAATCTTACGCATGTTGATTTTTTAGAAGTTAGTTTAGATAGAAAAATTAAGGCCGAAATTCCACTTTTGTTTGTGGGCGATTCGCCAGCAGTTAAAGAACTTAATGGTACTTTAATTAGAGGTATACAGCACGTAGAAGTAGAAGCTTTACCCCAAAATTTACCACATAATATTGAAGTTGATATTTCGTTTATAAAAACTTTTGAAGACCATATTAAAATAGCCGATCTTAAAATTCCGGCCGGCGTTAAAATATTAGATAATAGCGAAACTATTTTGGCTTCTGTCATCCCACCCCGTACTGAAGAAGAATTAGAATCTTTGAAGGGCGATGTGGTGGAAGATGTTACTAAAGTTGAAGGCGTGGTTAAACAGGAAACTCCGGCGGCTGAAGCTGATTCTCAAGAAAGTAAAAAACCAGCTGAATAATTTTTGCTATCATTCGCTCGCCCAGCGAGCTCGCTCATTGGTACTGCTCACTCGCTCTTCCCCGACGCAAGGTCGGGGAAACCATGCCCGCTCATTCGCAGAACCGCGCTAAAATTTTCAGCTGGTTTTTTATATGTTGTGTTAAAATATAATCAATGTTAAGAAAGCACATATTTACTATCACATGCGCTGTTTTTGGTTTGCTTTTTATAAGTTCTAGCTTTGCTCCGAGTTTATTCGAGGGGTTTGTTTTGGCTCAAGATGCTGGTCAAAAAGCTTTGTGGGAATCTCAAATATCGGCCATTGAAAACGAGATTGCAGGTTTAGACAAGGATCTTGTTCAAATACAAGGCAGGAAAAACAGTTTGCAGAACGAAGTTGCCAAACTAGATAATCAAATTAAGCAAACGGAGCTTACTATAAAAGGCTTAAATCTTTCTGTTAGGCAAACAGAGAGCAATATTGCTTTGCGCATAGAAAGTATAAAAGAGGCTGAAGCTAGAACAAGTAAACAGAAAAAATCTTTATCTGAATATTTAAGGACAATATATAAAAAAGACAGCTTGTCTTTGGTGGAAATTTTGTTAGTTAAAAAAGATTTAGCCCAGTTTTTCGAAGAAGCTTCGGCTTTAGCCAACGTGCAAAAAGATGTTAACCAATCTTTAGATGATTTACATATTTTAAAAGAGCAGTTACAAAAAGAAAAAGATGAGTTAGAAGACAAAAGAGAAGAACTTTTGTCTTTAAGAGCGTTAGCGCAAATTCAAAAACAAAATGTTTCTACTCAAAAAGGGCAAAAAAATCAATTACTGACGCAAACTAAAGGCCAAGAATCTAATTATCAAAAAATTATACAAGCCAAGAAAAAAGATATTGCCGCTATCAGAAATCAAATTCAGTATTTGGGCAAAGCTGGTGTTACAGCCGAAGACGCAGTTAAATATGCTACTTTGGCGGCCAAACGGGCTGGCATACGCACAGCTTTTCTTTTGGGTTTGTTAGAAGTTGAAACAGGCCGAAGGTACGAAGAAGGGATTATAACCGCGGGTAGCCATACAGGCAATGGAGATTGGCGAGTAGATTTGTATCAGTGTTATATAAATTTAGGCAAACCAAGTTCTGCCGAAAAACAAAAGAATGCTTTTATGCAAATCACATCCAAACTAGGTTATGATCCCGACAAGATGGCAGTTTCCAGAAAGCCTAATTATGGTTGTGGCGGTGCTATGGGGCCGGCTCAATTTTTACCTTCCACTTGGCTTCTTTTTGAAGATAGAGTGGCTAGTTTAACAGGGCATAACCCGCCCGACCCTTGGCGGGTGGAAGACGCTTTTACAGGCTCCGCGCTTTATTTAGCTGATGCTGGCGCTACGGCTAAAACGCGAGACAAAGAACTTAGGGCGGCTAAGGCTTATATTTCGGGCAGTCCCAATTGCACTAAATATATTTGTAATTTTTATTCCAAAGAAGTTTTGCGCATAGCGGCGTTGATAGAACCTAATTTGTAGACACATTTAAAAAACTTCTCCGATTTGTATCAGAGAAGTTTTTTAGCTTAAATATTTTTTAATTTACTCTTTTGCTAGAGTAATTATTTTTTCTACTATTCCCTTAAGTGTTTCTATAATACTTGCCAAAGAAAGATTATTTATTAATGATGAAGAAGAGCTAGTTGCTATAAATATATAATTATCGCTTTCAAATTTTTTATCGGTAGTGGCGCAAGTAAATTTATAAAGGTAGGTTATTCCAGAGCTAAGGCCAGTTATAACTGCGTTATGGTTGGTGGCAGTAACGTCGCTTCTGACAGAACTACCAAAGGTAGCGCCGGTATCATAATAAAGTGTTCCAGCACAAGGAATATTTGTTTCCCAGCTTACGGCAACTGAAGTTGCTGGTAGGGCTTTACTGCTTGTGACACTTGGGCCGGCAGATAGCAAGGGCGCTTGGGCAGTGCTAGGTGTGGTAAAAGTATAATTTTGAGAATAGCCAATATTACCAGCGCGATCAGTAATTTTAGCTCTAACTTGGTAAGTGGTTGATGGGGTTAAATTTTCTATATAAGTTCCAGTGAGCGAAGAAAAATATTGGGTTGATAATTCTTTAGTAAAGCCATAGTTTATGTTAAGGCCGTATTCATAAACAGCCGTCACTTCTTCGCTGGGGTTGGTTTCGATATAAATTTTTGTAGGTGCCGGCACTTTAACATTAAGGGTTGCTGTGGGTAGTATAGTGTCGTTGACGATAATTGGTTGAACCACTTTTTCTGTTGTATTTTGCGGATCTGGTGGTGCTACTTTAGATGATGCTGGTTCAGCCTGTTTAGCTAAACTTATTTCTTTTATTTTAGCGATTGTTTTTAGCCCTACAATACCTACAGGTTCAATTCCATATTTTTGTTGCCATTTTTTAACCGCTATTTGAGTTTTAAGTCCAAAATATCCAGTAGCTAAGCCTTCGGGGTATATTTCTGGATATTTCGCTAAAAATTTTTGCAAAGTTTTAACATCTTCTCCTTGTGTGCCTAAACGCAACGGTCTCGATAGTTCTGTGTTAGAGGTTTGAGCCCATACTAAAATAGGCATAAAAAACAACATTATTAATATCAGTTTGATATATATTGTTTTCATTTTCATAGTTTAGCCTAGGTAATCTTTTAGTTTAGGATAGTTTTTATAAATTAGATCAGTAATATTTTTTTCCAAGCCGTGTATTCGCCCAGCTTTTATAGAGGCAAAATAAAGTAGAACAAGTATAAAAATTATATGGTAATCAATCAAATAATAGTTTTGGCTAGCTATTGGAAAATCTAATGCAGGGAAATAGTACAAAGCCATAAGAGTGGCACCCAAAACTGAACTTGATCTTACAAAGATTCCTAGAATCAAAGATACTCCCAGAAGAGTTAAACTCCATTTGTTTATAAAGTTTATGGTGGGTAGGTAATCTATAAGGCTCATATAAAAATCGGGAAACGTTTTGGCATTCTTTAAGAAGCCTTCCGCTGACCATGCTGGGTTTAAGACTTTGGTTATGCCGGCATAAAAGAATATCCAGCCTAAAGCGATTCTTAAGAGAAATATAATATTTTTATTTTGTGGATTCATATTTTTTATTATTTATTTTAATAGATTTAAATAATTAATTTTTAAATATTTTTCGGCTTCTAAAATAATCTTTTCCATCATGGTAACAGCTTCTACGGGGTATTGGCCGTTGGCAGTTTCGTCGGAAAGCATAACAGCGTCTGAACCCGAAATTATAGCGAAAGCCACATCGGTTACTTCAGCGCGGGTTGGGGTAGGGCTATCTTTCATAGAAAACATCATTTGGGTGGCGGTAATAACAGGTTTTACGGCGTCTTTGCATTTTTTAATAATCATATTTTGAATAAAGGGAATTTGTTCTAAAGGAACTTCGTGGCCTAAGTCGCCCCTCGCTATCATTATACCATCGGCCACATCTATAATTTCATCGGCTTTTTCTACGGCGACTCGCCTTTCTATTTTAGCGATAACCGGGGTTTTATAGCCCGCTTCTTTAATATGATGTTTGATTTCTAAAACATCGTTTTTATTGCCAACATAAGACATAGCAATATAATCCACGTTTTGTTTTAAGCCAAATTCAAGATCTTTTAAATCTTTTTCGGTTACGGCTTTAACAGCATTGGGGTTTATTTCGTGGCCAGTTTCTGTTTTGGTGCGCGGGCCAGAAAGATCTTGTAAAATAGGTATTCTGCGGTTTAATTCTTTAGCACATTCGCGCACAGTCGCAATATAGTAGGCGTGCTCATCGTAACTGCCCCACGAAAAATTAAGCCTGACTATATCCATATGATGGGCCACCATTTGTTTTATAATTTCCTTTTCTTTAGAAGCGGGGCCAATGGTAGCCACGATTTGGGCTTGGGAATAGTTCATGTTTTAGGTTTTAGCTTCTTAGGGACTAGCTTCCTAGAAAGCTAAAAAGCTTTCGTTATCTTTAATAATCTATTATATTTTGAAACTCTTTCGCCACCGTGGGGCGCGCCGGTTTTAATACCAAAAGTTCCAAAAGCGTATGCTAAATCTGCAATAAAATCATCCGTGGTTTCTCCGCTGCGGTGGCTAACTATACATTCCACATTATTTTCGCGAGCTAGCTTCATTGTTTCCAGTGTTTCGGTCAGCGTGCCAATTTGGTTCGGCTTTATAATTATAGCATTTATGCTTTTCTGATTTATAGCTTCTTTTAAGCGGGCAGGATTAGTAACAGTTAGGTCATCACCCACAACTTTAACCTTTTTTTGGGCCAGCAGTTCGGCAAATCGCCCAAAATCTTCTTCGTAAAAAGGGTCTTCTATGGAAAGCATAGGAAAAGAATTGGTTAAGGTTTGATAAAAATCTAAAAGTTCATCACTGGTATGGTTTTTTTCGTTAAAATTATATTTACCTTTTTCATAAAACGATGAAGCGGCGACATCGAGCGCCAATTTAACTTTATCTAAAAGTTTATTTTCTTCTATTATTTGTAATAGTATCTCTAGTGGTTTTTTAACATCAGAAAAAGTAGGTACAAATCCATCTTCATCGCCATAATTAGCCGAAGATACACCAAAGCCTTCGGCTAGCTTCTTTTTTAGCGCATATTGAATCTTTGTACCTATATCTAGCGCTGTTTCAATATCATCTACCATTGGTACTACATGATATTCCTGAAAAGCTATTTTACTTTGGGCGTGCTTACCCCCGTTTACTAAGTTCATATAAAGATAGGGGATTTTATGTGAATTTTTTATATTGGCTAAAGTTTTTAAATGTTCAAAAACTTCTATATTTTTTAGTTGGGCGGCTAATTTAGCACAGGCAATACTTACGCCTATAGTGGCATTTCCCCCCAATCTAGATTTATTGGAAGTACCGTCTAATTTTAATAAAGCGCTATCTACTTGTTTCTGTTCGCTGGGATCTATACCCGAAAGCGCAGGGGAGATAATTTTATTTATATTTTCTACAGCCCCAAGAACGCCTAAACCCCTAAAACGGTTTTTGTCGCCGTCTCTTTTTTCTAAGGCCTCGTGACTGCCCGTGCTAGCGCCAGATGGCACCGAAAAAGAAGCCGAAATATTTTCGGCTAGAGCCGTAACTTCTAAGGTTGGATTGCCGCGAGAATCTAAAACTTCCCTCGCTTCTATTTTTGTAAGGACACTCATTTAATGTCGGGAGTTGCTAATCTATTAATAATAACATTAAATCAGCCACGTTGGCTCCGGTTGGGCCTGTGAAAATTAGATCTTTAGTTGTGTTAAAAAAATCGTAAGTGTCGTAACTTTTTAAATATATTTCGTTATTTAATTCTTTTTCTTTGGCCTTTAACATTGTGGTTTTGTCTATAATAGCGCCAGCTACGTTAGAATTATCTAATCCATCGGAAGCTACAGAAACAAAAACCTCGTTCTCTTTAATTAAAGGGGCATATTTTATAGCTATATATTGATTTCTGCCACCTTTGCCGCCAGAACTTGTTACAGAAATACTTATTTCTCCGCCAGCTATTATAGCTTTTTTAGAAGCCGATGATTTTTTAAAGTTGCTTATTGTTTCATCTGTATTTTCGTATACGGATGAAGACATTATAAAAGCGTCAAAACCTAAATTCTCTGCAGTTTCCTTCATTTTTTCTAACGCAGTTTTATTAGAAACAAGATTAATATTTAAAACATTAGTAAAATATTTTTCTTCCTTCAAAGTTTCATTTAATGTTATATCTGTTATGGCGTATTTATTTAATATTTTTTGAGCATCTTCTGCCGAGCTTTCGTCTAAAAAAGTTGGGCCAGAAGCCACTTTATCGTAGTTGTCTCCTGGAATATCGGAAAAAATTAAACCAACAATTTTTGCTGGGTAGAAAAGTTTGGCCAAGCCCCCGCCTTTTATCTGCGAGGTGTGTTTTCTTATAGTATTTAATTCTTCTATGTTGCCGCCTGTTTTTAAGAAAGAATCATAAAGTTTGACGCTTTGTTCACATTCTTCGGCTGGCCAGCACAGCATGGCCGAACCCCCTCCAGAAATAACTGCTATAACAAGATCTTTTTCGGAAATACCATCGGCTAAATCCACAACCTTTTGGGAGGCTATTATATTTTTTGCAGATGGTCGCGGATGATCCGCTTTATAACTTTTAATATATTGGCAAGCTACTTCTTTTAAGTCTAAAACAGCACCCGCGCTTATTTTTTGTCCCAATAATTCATCAAAAAACAAAGCGGCTTCACTAGCAGCTTTGCCTAAACCTATAAAAATTAACTTATCAAATTTTGTTAAATCAAAAACATTATTTTTTATTGTTAAAGTATCTTCAGTTAAAGTTATATTTTCTTTTAAAACTTTTTGAGTACTAACTGCAGATAATCCAGAATTTATTATTTCTAAAGCTTTTTTTCTTAGCGGAGAAGTAGATAGCTCTTCTATATTTTTTATTAGGTTATTTTCCATAGTAACTAGATTAAATTTTCTGGACTACCAGCCATAAAAGATTTGATATTCTGGACAGTTATTTTAGAAATTTCATCACAGGCTTCTTTAGAGAAAAAAGCTATATGAGGCGTAACTATAACATTGGGCATATTCATAAGAGCGTGATCTTCCAGTAAAATTTTTATGTCTTTTATTTTTTCTGCCCCAGAAGTTAAAAGATCAGCTTCTTCTTTTAGTTCTCTTTCGGCTTCTAAAACATCAAGACCAGCCCCGGCTAGATGCTTGGACGCTAGAGCTTTAAGCAGGGCATCTGTTTCCACTAGCTCGCCCCGAGCTGTGTTTATTAAATAAGCGCCTTTTTTCATTAGGCCAATATTACCCGAATTTATTAAATGTTTATTTTCAGCAAAATAGGGCACATGTAACGTAACGATATCGGAATTTTTAAGCAGAGTTTCTAGATTGGTATATTCAAAACCAAGTTTTGAAGCAATTTCATTATTTGGTTTTACGTCGCTCGCCAATATTTTCATACCGAAAGCCGAAGCCATTTTAATTACATTTTGGCCGATACGCCCTGTGCCTATAACGCCCAAAGTTTTTCCTTTTAAGTCAAAACCCTGAAGATTGGTTATATCAAACCCCTGTTTTTCTAGAACATTTGTTTTGGCTTCAAATATTTTTTTAGCCAAACTTAAGACTAAGGCGAGCGTGAACTCAGCCACTGTGGCCGAACCATAACTAGGCACGTTGGTTATTTTTATGCCTTGCTCTTTAGCGTAAGTAACGTCTATATGATCAAAACCGGTGGATCTGGTTGTTATCAATTTAAGATTAGGCAAAGAATCTATAATTTCTTTATCTATTTTTGAATTTATAAATATAGAAATTATGTCCGCATTTTTAGCGAGATCAATATTTTCTTCTGTTAATTTGTCTTTGATAAAAACACATTCCTCTTTAAGTAGGGCAGAGGTGAAGATTTCTTCTTCGGGTCTAACCTCAAAAAAAGCTATTTTCATATTTTATTTGGCGGATTTTTTTGATTAAGCAGAAGAAGCAATGCCAGTGGCGCGCCCCAGTTGGCCCAGCGTTCTATAAAATCCCAAATTGGTTCGCCGACCAGCGGCCGCACCAGAGCCGTCCAAAAGCCCCAAAAGATTGCCCAGAGGAGAACTAGTTTGACGGGTTTTAATAAAATAATTATGGCCACCAATATGTCTAATAAGCCAACGCCCATAAGAAGTTTAGCCGCTAGTATATCGCTGGCTCCGGTCATCTGGCTGATCCAACCCAGCCATTGCGGCTTACCTTGCAGGGCAAAAACGCCATGTCCCAGAAATTCTCCGAACACAGCCACACGCAGAACCCACTGAATTTTTTTAGAGTTTTCCATAACATTATCTTACCATTGGTTAAGAATTGAAAAAAGGATGTCTAGTTTAAATCTTTCTTTCTCTCCTCAAACTCTTTTTTGTCAATCTCGCTTTTGGCATAGCGCTCTTGCAAGATCTCAAGCGCGGATTTTTTGTGATTGTGCGTGCCAAGAGTTCCTCTGGTGAGCCATTTGATGAGCGCGATAATACCGGCGATTATCAATACCCACCAAAGAATCATAAAAATCCAACCAAACCCACCAAGAGTCCCAAATCCAAAGTTCATCATATTATTATTTGGCATTATTGATAATGTTTTGAATAATTTGATCAATTTCTTTTGGACGCTCGCCTAAATCGGCCTGCGGGAAAAACTGTGGCAGAATAATCGGCCGCATACCGGAAATAAAAGTTTGTCCATCTTTTATATAAACATTTATCTTACAGGGCAGACAAAGTCCAATTTTTATGTCTTTATTCAAAAACTCGTTGGCAAACTCTGCATTGCAAAACTCAACAATTTTAAATGGCTCTCTGGCAAAACCTTTCTCGGTTAAGGTCTTCTGCACATCATGAATATACAAAACCCGCAGACCGGCTTTAGCAATTTCGTCTTGCACGCTTTGAACTGCCTCGTCAAAAGTTTTTGTTGTGGTTATGGTGTAGTCAAATTCCATAATTTTTATTGATTTTAAAACTAATAACTATCATTATACCGCACAGCCGCCTTTTTGTTCAGTTTCTTCTTTTATTTCTTCGTTATTTTCCATATTTTTTTTATTTAAATTTTTAAGTTTATTTTTTAGGTAATTCACATTCCGTTTTTTCCGATAAAGTTTGTAATTTTTGTTCGCCTGCCAGCTTTTCTTTATTAGGCATTAGCCAGGTGGGATAAGATTCAATTCCAGCCACTAAACATTTTTGGGGGTCGTTGGGGCATTCGACATAATTTATGTAAGTGAACGCTTCTCCAAATAAATTTTTCTGATTCTGACAATGCGAACACCAAGCAGCGCCATACATTGTTACATTTTTATCGGTTAGACACTTAGCGAAATCATCTAAGGTACCGGCTTGAGCGTTATCGTCGCGAAAAATTAAAAATAAAAATGCAAAAATCAAAATTGCAATTAAAAATCCAAAAATAATTTTTAGTTTTTGATATTTCATTTTGGTGTTTGATTTTTAATTTTGTTATCGTTCATCGCAACAGTCCACCAATTTATTCATTATGCCTTGAAGTGTCCATGGTTTTTCATTACTGGCGACCTTTTTTAAATCGTCTGTATTTATCAACTTAAGCCTTAAGGCCCAAAACATAGAGAAAGCTTTATGAGCCGATTCAAATATTTTTTTGGCTTCGTCTTTTTTGCCTTCGGCATTTAATTTACTGCCAACTTCAATCATTCTCATAGTAGCGGCCAATAAATGTTTGCATATGCACCAAGTTTCGCCCTCATTCTGGGGAATCATTTTTTCCATTAAACTTTTTCTTAGATTACGTATTTCATTCATAAGGTCAAAATAGCTATCTTTTTCTGTTTTAACGCCAGTAAAGTAAAAATGCTCCTCTAAACTTACAAGATTCATTATGGCTATAGCCAAATCTTCTTCGGTAGATAAATCTAGCGCGCTATTCTTTTTTAGCTCGGTTATTTTAGCCATTATATTTTCAAACGTTTTTGAGGATAGTTCGGTATCTACCGATAAATATTCTTTTCCCATTTTTTGTTTGTCGGATAAGTTTTTAGCGTTGTTTTTAAAACCCCGTCCTTAACTTATCCGACAATTAATAATTTTTAAATTTTTATAGCAAAAACATTAATAATCCAAGCAGAATCATCGCCATACCGCCGTATAAGCGCATCTGACCTGTCTTTTCTTTTTTCCAGTTTTGTACTTTTTCTAATAAAACTTTATTGCTGGCAATCGCTAAAATTATTACGAGCGGCAGAATAAATATTAAATTGTACAAAAACAGATAACTTAAACCGCTGGTGAATGTTACTTTATCGTGAAGCAAGCCCAGTACCATCAAATAAGGTCCGCCGGTGCAAGGGAATTCGCAAAGCCCCACCAAAATTCCCAGCGCAAAAGCTGTCGGTAATAATGCTTTTTCCATAAGTTGAGCCATTTTGTGATGTGCGGCATCCGGAATTTTTAACTTTATAGGAAATTTTGGAAAAAATTGATTGATTAAGTTAATTAATCCCAAAATAATAAGCAAGCTGGCGCCAACTTTAGCCATAAAGTGGGGCGTATTAAAGATGTGAAGCGCCTGAAGAATTCCTAAACCAATCAGGACATAGACTGTAAAAAGGCCAAATATGTATGACCCGCCGATTTTAAGAATACTGCCGCGCATTTTGCCTAGGTTAAAAAGAAAGGCTATTGTCAGCAGTAGTATAGAAAAGGCGCAAGGATTGATACTGTCTATCAAGGCCGAGATTGTTACCAAGGGCAATAGCCATTTTCCGTTTTGCGACAAATCCCATAACCAGCGAGAACTATCGGAGCTGTTGCCCAAAAAAACAGCTGTGCCCATTAAGACTGTTATGGCTAGAACGAGAATTATGAGTTTACTTTTCATTTTTATTTTTAAGGTGTTACTACTGCTTTTATCCTAAACTCTAAGGGTTGACGACCTTTTTCTTCTACATAAACAATTCTATCAACTGGCCCAACTCCGGCTGGACCATGAGCGTTAGGGTTATAGATTACTTTTATTTCGGCAGTTTCCCCGACATTTAGGGTTTGATTAACTTTAGGCACTAGGTTGTGTCCGGGCATGCCAAAAGGCCCTAGTTTCTTGTTGTTAATATTTAATTCAGCTTCAGTGCACATACAAGAGGTATAGATTTTTTCAATTTCTATGGATTTGTTTGAAGAATTAGTAATTTTAAAAATCTTACTAACATTGCCATTGGCCATAGAAATAGTTCCAAAATCATATTGAGTTTCGGAAAAGTTTAGAACACTAATAATAGAAGCGGTGGGGTCAGTGTTGTTATTTTTGTCGGGACGGGCCATCCAAATAACTCCGCCGACTATAGCGACTACGGTTAGAATGTAAATTATTATGTTTTTTATAGGCATAAATTTAATTTTTATTAGCTTTTGCTCATAAACAAGCACTAAAAAACCACGTCATACGTGGCGGGCTTCCTGTTGTTAGTAAATTAAAGACAAATAAAAAACTAACAGCCGGAAGCTAGGTAAAGTTAGCAGGGCTATTTTCGTGCAAAGAGTTCCAAAATATTTTCTCTTGTTTGAAAGGCAGATCTAAAGAATCAAATATTTTATACATTTTTAATTTTTGAGTATCTATTAAAACTTGCTTAGAAAAATCAGGTTTGATTTTTTTGGATACCCAAAGAGATAAAAACAAAAATAGAAAAGCATAAAGAAGCAGGCTTATATTTTGCGCTAAAGTGGAATTAGAGAAAAATTTAAAAGAATTTAAGTGGAAAACAATGGAATCAACAGCGCCGGTATTTGGGCAAACAGTGCCTTGAGTTAGTGAGCCAACGCAAGAATTGATAGAATAATGATGGTCGTTTGTGTCCATACCAAAAACACCAAAAACAGCGATACTTACAAAAGAAAGAAGTGTAAATAACGTTAGATAAAACCTCATTGTTTATAATGATACCATTACAAAATAAAAATGTCCACAACAAGCACTTGCGGACTTATTTTTTAAGAGTATGCTAAAAGTAAGTTATAATTTTTTAAAAAATATGGAACCAGAAAAAAAGCCAAAATTAGGCATGATGATTTTGGGTATTGTCGTGGTTGTTCTAATAGGATTTCTTTGGTGGAAGTATAAAGGCCGTCCACAACAAGAGGAAACTGTGCCTACTTTGGGACAAAAAATATCGGATGAAGTTAAAGCGCCTAGTGATGCTGTACCCGATGTTAATCCTTATAAAGCCGAAACCAATCCTTTTGAAAAAGCTAATCCTTTTTCAGATGTATATAAGAACCCATTTGAAAAATAATATGAAACGACAAAAGTATTTTAATTTTCTTTTATCTACCACGATAGTTTGTTCGGCTTTGGCTGTTAGTTATTTTATTGTGATAGACAGTGTTAGTGCGCAGGAAATTTCTTATCCAGTCAAAGAACTAGGAAGTTGTAAAAATGAAGCGGAATGTAAGACTTTTTGTGATAACAAAGATAATATCACCTCTTGTGTCAATTTTGCCGAGAAAAATGGCCTGATGTCGGCTGAAGATGCTAACCAAGCTAGAAAGTTTGCTAAAATAGGCGCTGGGCCAGGCGGATGTAAAAGCCAGAACGAATGTGAATCTTACTGTGAAGATATAAGCCGTATTGATACCTGTTTGGATTTCGCTTCTAAAAACGGTTTTATAAGCGCCGAAGAATTGGCTGAAGCGCAAAAAGTGGCTCAAGCCTTAAAATCAGGCGCAAGTTTGCCTGGGGGTTGTAAAAATAAGGCAGAGTGCGAATCTTTTTGTAACGATTTAGATAATGCCGGCGAGTGTTTTGATTTTGCCGAGAAAGCCGGTTTTATTCCGCCCGATGAAATTGATGATGCTCGAAAGGCAGTGGAGGCCATGAAAAAAGGCGCGCGGCCGCCGGGCGGATGTAAAAATAAAAAAGAATGCGAAAACTATTGTTCCGATCCGAATAACATAGAGCAATGTTTTGATTTTGCCGAGAAAGCCGGTTTTATTCCCAAAGAGGAAATAGAGCAGGCTAGAAAAATAATTCCTTTAATGAAAGCGGGGAAGATGCCGGGCGGGTGCAAAGGCAAGCAAGAGTGCGAATCTTATTGCCAAGATGACTCTCACATAGAAGAATGCGGCAATTTTGCCGTTGAGGCTGGTTTTATGAAGCCGGAAGAAGTTGAAATGTTTAAAAAAACTGGCGGCAAGGGTCCCGGCGGTTGTAAGGGTAAAAATGAATGTGAATCTTTCTGTAATGATCCAGTCAATCAAGAACAATGTTTTAAATTTGCTTCGGAAAAAGGTTTAATTCCAGAGGCTCAAGTTAAAGAAATGAAAGAAGGCATGGCTCAATTCCAACAGGGATTGGGCATAGCTACGCCAGAAGTTTTGGAATGTATAAAAAGTTCTGTCGGTGAAAATAGATTTGAAAAAATGAAATCGGGCGGTATTCCAGATAAATCTGTGGGTGAAGCGATGGGGCAATGCTTTTCTAAGTTAATGAAACCGCCGGCCGGTTTTGAAGGCGGTGCCCCCGCAGGGTTTGAGGGTCAGAGTGGTCCGCCCTCGGCTGAAGATATACAAAAGATGATTCCAAAAGGCGTTGATGTTTCGCCAGAAATGTTAAAAAAGGGTCCTCCATCTGCCGAAGATATACAAAAAATGTTGCCTAAAGGTGTAGAAGTTACACCGGAAATGATGAAGAACGGTCCGCCGTCACAGGAACAAATTCAAAATATTATACAGCAAAAAGTTAAGGAACAAATGGAAAAGAGCGGCGCGCCCTCGGGCGGGTCTTTTGGCCCGCCTGCCAGTACCCAGTTTGGTCCACCAGCCGGAACTCAATTTGGGCCGCCCGCAGGAATACCTACTGGCCCGCCAGCTGGATTTTAACTGGTGGTTTATCTATTGAAGTTAAAAATAGCACGAGCTTGCGATCGCAAGCTCGTGCTAGGTAAAGTCCCGCACCTTTTTGATTAAAAAGATGCGGGATAATTATCTGTTCAATAATCCCCGTAAAATAATTTCCATATCTATCGTTCTTTTTATTACAATTATTAGTGTGGGCAATGTGCCAAGATTAGATTGTGGATAAAGTCTTTGACTGATAAATGATACAATGTTGATATATATTAAAAATTTATTGATTTAAAAAATATATGAAAAAAGTTTTTTTAATGTTTTCGGTTTTTATATTTTCTTTGGCTTTAGCCGTGTTTGACGCGATGGCGCAAGATAGCACCACAGCCACAACTCCAACAGATACAACTACGATAGGGACGGTTCCCTCTACCCTCCCCACTTCGGTCGGGACACCTCAACAAGGTTCGGGGCAAGTAGTTCCGGGCAGGCTGGTGGCAATGTAGGTAACGAGGTTTCTCGTTTGCAAAGGGAAATGGAAGAAAAAATTCGAGCTATTCGTTCGGAATATCAAATTAAAATAAATGCGGCTAGAAAGGCAGTGCAAACGGCGAGGCAAAACACAAAACAGAATGTTAAACAAAATATCCAACAGCAGAGGCAAATTCAGCAGGGTATCAAGCAGAATATACAGCAGGGCGTTCAGCAGAATGTCAGGCAGAATATCCGTGAAAATATCAGACAGAACATAGAGGGGGTGCTCCAACAAGGTGGCGGTAGCCCCTCGCCAAGCTCCCAGCCGCCGCAAGGCTCTGGCGGGCAAGCAGGATCTTCGGGAGGATTTGCTCCGGCTCCAACTGGCGGATCGGTAGCTCCAGCACCATTCAGTTCCAGCATTCTGCAAAAGTTTTTGCCGAACTATGGCTGGTAAACGTAGTAGTTAGTAATTATTAAAAGACCCAGCACCTTTTTAAACAAAAGGTGCTGGGTTTGTTTCTATCGAAGTTCCACTTCGATAGATTTTCTATTATGGATGGCAACTTTTTAACCCAAAATAAAAATCCCCGTTCCAATTTAGTTGGAACGGGGATGAAGCTTGTTTCCAGACGAGACCGTCAGGTCAGGTTCTAGAAGTTGACCGCGAGATCGGCGTTGGCGGCCAGGAGCCTGGCCTTGCCGATGGGCTCGAAGGCATTGTCGGAGATCTTGGTCACCCGCGTGTCGTCCTTCGACTCCACGGTGATGAGCGGGGAGTGCTGGGCCTTGATGCCTTCCGGAACCACGCGCACCAGGTCGCCCTTGGGGGTGATGTAGCAGCCGGGCTGGTTGATCTCGTTGAACTCCACTACGAGGAGACTCTGGCGGGTCTGGGTCTGCTGATCCATTAGGATAAACCTCCTAATAAGAGTGAAAGAACTCCCGAAACCTTAGGTTTTTGGCCGTTTAGGCGCTTACCTGGGTTTGGGGCTTGGGATGCCTTATGCACCTTAGCTGGAGTAGTCTAACTTATAGGCAAAAGCGTGTCAACCCCGCCCTTGAAGAGAAGACTAAAAATGGTAATTGTTCAAAGTGTTACGGAAAAATATTTTGAAAATTAAACAAACTTTTTATAATCGCAAGTCAGAATATTAGTCTTCAAGGGCGGGGTTCCAGTTTAAGATAGTTAAAAGCAAAAAAGCGGTAAAGCCCATTAAAGGTAAAGTTATATAACCAAAATTTATAAAATATCTTTGAGCGCAACTTATAGAACTAGTGCCACATATTATAGATGGCACCAAACCCATTTGTAAAAGCGATTGATAGGCCGAGATAACTAATCCAAATAAAGACAGGGTTTTAATATAACGAGTTACAGCCAAATCCTTTTTTATTAAAGCCAAACCCAAAATAATAGCTTGCGGATACAAAAAAACTCTTTGCCACCAACATAAAGAGCAAGGCGCGTAACCGGCAATTTCCGAATAAAATAAACTGCCAAATATTCCGCCCAAAACGATTACCAAAGATAATATTAAAACTTTTTCGTTAACAAATTTTAAAATAGATTGGTTTTTAGTTATTTTGGCCACAATTAAAAACACTATGGCTATTTGAGCAATAACAGCAAAAACAGAAAGAATAAAGTTAACAGAATCTATCATTGGCTATTTTGGTTCGGGTAGCGGGCAAGCAGTTTTCTCGGCTAGTTCTCCTAAAGAAAATACTTTAGTGGCCCGAGTGCTATCTTTAAACTCCCAAGTAGGGTAGCCTTCTATTTTTTTATCTGCGCAAGTTTGATTTTGACCTTGTCCGCTCGGTAAGGAACATTCTACATATGGTAAAAGCCTATCTGATTTACCAAACATCTTTTTTTGATTTTGACAGTGCGGACACCAGAAAGCGCCGTAAAAAATGGCGCCACTATCTTTTATACATTGGGCCAAGCCGTCTAGTTTACCCGGCTGGCGATAATCGTAAATGCCATAGCCCACCAAAGCCAAAACCCCGCCTATTAATACGCCGATTACTATTTTTGTTAAAGCCATTTTTTTATTCTATTATATTATAAAGAAAGATAGTTGTCTTTAGGGTTTCCTATAAATATTATGTGTGCCTATGCGTCTAAATATATAGATATCACCAACAATGTTAAAAGTGAAGCAACAGTTTTGGGTCACATGACCTTCCCAAATATCTCTCCAGCCTTTCATTTTTCGTATTCGCAGTGAAGGGTGGCGGGGATCAGAAAGAAGGAGCGCAAATTGCTTATCAACTCGCGCTTGGATGTGCTGGGGCAACCGGGTGTACTCCCGGTCAAAGCGCGGGGTGGTTTCGGTTCTCATAGCTGGTGGAGGTGCGCGAGCAGATTCTCTGCGGTCTCAAACGGTCCAGAGACCCGGCCTGCCTTGATATCGCGCTCTACCTCGCGCTCACCTTCTTGCCATTCCTCCAGCCACCAGTATTTTTGATCATGGTTAATCAGTCCAATCTTGACTGCTACATCCGCTTCAGCTGGCGTCAGCCCTTTTGAGGTAAGGATG
The DNA here is from genome assembly GCA_030697795.1 of bacterium. NCBI lineage: Bacteria > bacterium. The sequence goes on along the minus strand of JAUYOV010000001.1, from coordinate 85,033 downwards.
TTTTTATTGATGGCTTCAATCTTTTTTTGGGCAGACTGGAGAGTTTTTTGTTCCCGGGCCGAGAGTTTAGATGCCAGTGGACGGGAAACCACCCTCTTGGGAACGAGGGTGGCTTTACCTCTTTCGGCTACTATTTCTACCAAGTCACCAATTTTTAGTTGTAATTCTTCAAACACTTCTTGGGGAATAGTCACCTGATGTTTAGTGCTGATCTTAGAAAGAGATAGCGTCTCATCCTTTTTTTGGGTTTTAACTATAGGCATGGTATTACTGTTTTACTGTAAGTATATAGGGTTAAAGGGGGACTGTCAAAACGATATAAATTAAATATAAAGCTCGGCGTAAGCGGTGGCGGTTTTGTGCCAGCTCATTTTTTGGGCAAATTCTAGCGAGGCTTGTTTAAACGATTCACTAAGCTTTTTGTCGGATAATATTTGTTTTATAGCTTCGGCCGCGGCGGCCGTATCTTGGGCCGATACCAAAATTCCATTTTTACCATCTAAAACCGCATCTTCGGCGCTAGTGTCTTTAGCCGAAACTACAGGCAGACCACAAGCGGCGGCTTCCAAAAAAACTAAACCAAAACCTTCTATATCTTTAGCCGCGTCTTGGGGCAATAAAATAAAAAGTTCGGCGTTTTTGTATAAAGCAGTTAGTTCGGCATCCGAAATCTTTTTGGACAAAAATATAACTTGATTCTTTACTCCCAATTCCTCCGCAATTTGATTTAATCTGGCATACTCTTTTTTCTCTTTAGAATTATCCGCACCAAAAATAACATATTTAAGATCGAGGAATTCCGGAGCTATCTTGGCAAAAGCCGCGATTGAATATTCGTATCCTTTTCTTTTTTTGAGCGTGCCGACGCTAAGGATATATGGTTTGTATTTTGTAACTTGCTTGTCCTGCGAAGCTTTAGCGAAGTAGGAAAATTTATTGAAATCAACTCCGTGATTGATGACAGTAATTTTCAGATCAGGCAGAATTTTTAATATTTCTTTTTTTGTATTATGGCTAATAGCGGTAAGTTTGGTGGCTCGGCGATAAGCCCAGCTAATAATCACTCGGCGCCAAAAACTATATAGTGGCGCTACAGCTCCGCTACCAATGGCGGTTATAATAATTTTCTTTTTTAAGCCAAAGCCCGCTAGCATAGCCAAAACTCCATAGGGCCAACCGTCTAGAGCATGTATAACATCGCACTTTTTGAAAACACGCCTTATTTTTGGCAAAGAAAAAACCGCGCCCATCACACCGCTCTTGAGTATGGGTTTTTCTAAATTGTGATCGCTGGCTTCGGAAGTTAAAACCGTAATTTGGCTTTCCGTCAGAATGTTTTTTATCTCTTTAATTAAAGATAAACAAAACCGCCCGGCGCCGGTGGAGTCTTTAAGATCGTGGTTTAAATAGCAGACCTTCATATCTATATAACTGCCCAAAAACGCCGCAGGTTAGATCAAGACAAGGTTTTCCGTTTAAGTAAGACACGGAGAGAAAAGATATGAAGCAGTAACGATAAAGGCACGGCGAAAGTGGGTATTAAGGCCAGCGGAAACTCAAAAAGAAAGTTATTAGGTCTATCAAGCGCTAGTGTTTGGTAAGGTGTAGGCGAAGTTAAAAAACCAAGACCTATGGCCAGAACCAATTCGGCGAAACCTACTATGTTCCAAACAATAGCTATTTTTTTGGCACCGGGCCGATTTAAAAACAGCATAACGGCCACCAGGGGCGCTGTGGTGCCCACTATTACATCGCCTACGCCAGCCGGAATGGCAAATTCCGCCGGCATTAAACCTCTGGCATAAAGCGCCAAAAACATTACGCCCATCATTCGGGTCATCTGCACTCCGATCAGCCAAGGTTGAGAAATGTTATCAACTATTTTTCGGAAAGTGCTGGATTTTGCCAAAAAATTTAGGCCTACTATAATCGGCACAAACAGTAAGCCAATGTTAGGCAATGATGAGAGCGAAAGTTTTAAAAAGAATTTGTCTTGTTGCGCCAGCAAAAAAACTGTAACCAGCCAAACCCATAAAACAAGTCCAATCCAAAAAGTTAAAAACAATTTCCGCGTGGCGCGATAAAAAACAAACCACACCAAAAATAACATGGTAAGCACGCCACTAAGCATGGGAGAGACTAGTTCTTGAATAAATTCGGGCATAGCTAAAAAGTTTGTGAGTTATCAACAGACGACTATTTAATTGTAAATTAAAAGGAGTATAATTTCTATATGGATTTACTCGCAGGATTATTTACAGGGTGGGGAGCGGTTGTGCTGGGCGTGGTGATGGCACTCACGACCAAGCTAAAATGGCCCAGCTGGCTCAACTATGTTTGGGCCGCGCTGATCGTTATTTCGGGAGTTATTTCGATGTAGTCTACCCCACGCTTCTAAAACAAAAACAGCCCACCACTCGAGCTGCGTTTTTGGGATTGGTTTTTCTATCGGTCGAGTTTAACACAGCGCAAACTTAAGCTTGATAACTAGGGATTTACAGGTTATATATTTACAGGTTATATTATGATTGTTCTTAAAAAATATATTCCGCGGTAGCTCTCCGCCAGCTGGCGGAGGTAGTGTGGCGCCCTGTTAAGGCGATGGTTGCAGGCCAATTTCGATAAAAATTCTTTGTATAAAATACTTCGCTCCGGTGTAGCTCAACGGTAGAGCGGCGCCCTGTTAAGGCGATGGTTGTAGGTTCGAATCCTACCACCGGAGCAAAGTATTTTATGAACTATTTTGTATATATTCTTTATAGCCAAAAAGATAAAAAACTTTACATTGGGCAAACAAGTAAAATCGACATTAGACTCAAAGAGCATTTTGGTGGCAAGGTTAAATCTACGAAAAACAGGCGACCATTATTATTCATCAAAAGTGAAATATATAAGTCACGATCCGAAGCGATGAGAAGAGAAAAGTTTCTCAAGAGTCTATTTGGCTATAAAGAACGAATAAGATTGTTAAAAGAATTTTTATCGGATGGCTCATCCCGCTCCTAGCGGGAATTGAGTTCGAATCCTGCCCGCGGAGCAGTAAAGCTAACAACTCTAACAACTAATAAGGGTAGTCTTTGTTAGTATGGTCACTCTTTTAGGCGATAGCATAAATTGTTGATCGGTGTTTGTGTAATCTTGGCGATATTCAACGGGCTTGACCCCAGCTCGGTTGACGTAAATAGGGTTATAGTGTTTATATATAGTTAGATCTTTATATACAAATAAACTCTATCAAAAGGCGTATATTATGGACTCGGTTGTAAGTAAAATCCGTAAGACAGCTTTAGAGTTAGCTATGGCTGTGCCGTGTCAATTTTTTTTAGGCAAGAAAACCGAAACAGGCGAATTCAATATTGATTTTTCCGCAAGAGCTTTTTCTGGAAAAGCCAATATTAAAATCAGCCACCTTAACGGAGGATATGTTTCTGTTGTTGTTTTAAGAGTTACAGGCGCTGAAAGCGAATATTTTTGGGATTATAGATTTTTTGATAAAAAGGGGAATCACCTAACCAGAAAAACTAAGTTTATATAAAACAATCACATTTAACAAACCGAACGCTCAAACAAGCGTTCGGTATTTTTATCCCGCGCCTTTTTAACCAAAGAAGATGCAGGATTGCTAATTCTTGGGCTATGTTGCTAAGCTTAGCTAACCGATAACGGCTAGATCTTTTATATAAAAAAGGAGGTTTGGTATGAAATTCAAAAATGGTTTTGTGGAAATGGCCTTGGAGGATAATAAGATTGCCCAAATTGGACGCGCTAGTTTAAACGAAATTGAAATTGGTTTACGCGATGCCGATTACGATATTTATACGGCTAAATCGGTAAGTTTCCCCGGACGGGTGGGCGGTCCCAACAAAATAGAAGCCGGCGTACTGTTAGATCCGAATAAAATTATTTTATTCGGTGGCAAAGGAATTGCCAATCTGGATGTGGTGATGTGGCCACATAAAGTTGCTTTTGACGCTGTGGCGCTGGGGAAACTGACGCAAGAACTGGAACGCGCCCGCGCTCAAACAGCAGAAAGCGCCAAAGCCCGCGCTGAAACAATCTACCGTTCTGCCATTGAAATCTACGAGCGTTGCCGGGCAGTGCTGTTAAGTTTAAAAGGGATAAATAGTGCGGCATTGTCTTCAAAAAATCCGCCAGATTCGGAGCTGATCAAAGAAGTAGCATCTTTGGGTGAAGCCGTGAAGGATCTTCGCGTGGCAGTATTTCAAGCGGCTTATGATCTTTTAAACGGCGAAGGCAGAATTTTGGGTGAACTGGAAGGCATGCCTGCGCCAAATGAACAAGAAGCTAGGGAGGCTTTGAAGCTGGCCATCACCGCAATTCGCGTGGCTTACTGGTTTAGAAAAAATGTGGAATGGGGGAATTTAGTTTCTGGCTACAGCGACCTTATTCCGTTTGATACCACCGATCTGGAGATTTTCTTTTTGGCGGGCCTGCTGGAAAACAGTGGTATGTGGGGCGGGCAAGATTTGGCTGGGCACGAAGCCAGAAGTGCTCAAGTGGTCAGGCTATTGCGCACCCATGGCTGTGATTTGCCAGAAGGGCTGGAAGATCTTATTCTTCACCACTCCTATATATGGGCGAGCCGGTTTGTATATAGATCGGAGTGCATCGTTCAATCAGAATCAACCGAGGAAATAATTACTCATTCTTTTCACCAGCGGGATGTTCTTGGTCAGGAACGCCGAATTTTGGATGAGCTTGATCCGCATACTAGCGCTAAAGCTAGACCAGCAGAGAGTGGTGTTGACGCGCAGACTTTTGTGGAACGCCTAGCCAACAAATTTATGGCTTCGGCGCTGATACTCTCGCTCACCGAAAGTTTTATAAACGAGGTGGTTATCGGCCGACCGGAATTGCTGGCTCTGGATCGGTTAATAGCCGTGCTGGAAATGCCGTCCGATTATAATTTAGTATTTCACAGACAGAAGCAATTGCCGATGATGGCTTACGCGCTGGCGGCTATCGCTAATGCTTTCAATATTCTGCCCGTGGGGGCTTGGGTTGAATTCAGAAACAGCTCTGAAAAAAAGTCAGTTAAAAACAATAAAGAGTATGGTCTGGCTGGCGGTTTAGCTCTTATTATCCAAGCAAAAAACGAAGATCCTTACTCGCCCTACCTGTGTCTGATTGCTCACCCAGCAGACGACGCCTGGCTTAAGGCAGAATCTCGCCGTCTGATAGCTTTGGGGCAAACGTTGGAAGGTAAAATTTATCGGGGCGAGCGAAGGCTGACAGTGGCGGTAGTTCGTTGGGATATTTTTTCTAAGTTCTTGGCCGACGCCGTAAATAAAATTCCCGCTTATCGGGAAGAATTAAGAAACAAGCGCCGGCCAGTTTAACCAAGCACAAAAATATTCTCACATTCTCAAGAATATGAGAATATTTTAATAAAAATAGCGGGATGCATAATGCATACCCGCTTTATTTTTTGTTTAAATTCTCCTGATCAAACACCGAGTGTTCGATCAAGTTGGTTCAGGAGGAGGCGAGAGTTTGCTTCTCGCAAAGCTCTCCCACTTTTCGCAGAATATCCGATTGAGAAGGATATTGTACCAGAAAAATGGAAGTGCAGGTGACAGAACAGAACTTTGCCGAAATTCTGGCTCTTGAACTGCCGATACTGCCTCTGGTGCCAACCCCAACGATCAATTCCACTCCGCCCGGTTCATCTATACCGTGATGACAGCCTTCGCGAAAGCACATCATAACAAAACCTCCTTTTAGGTAAGTTTAAGAACTGGTGGCAGTGTAACAGAGACGAGTAGAATAAGACAAGAATCTGATTAAACACTCGGTATCCGATCAAATTATAAAAAAAGGACCGCTTTTTTTGGGAAGGGCGGTCCTTCCGATAAATTACCTGCAGATTTTGGCTTTTTGTTCGGCAGTTAATTCAGCTGTGTTGGCGACGCTAGCAGTTTCGGCAGGAGGCGTAACTCCCAATATTTTTCCAACAACACTGCTGGTTACGCTAGATTTTGGATTTAATTTTTCTAATTCTGCCAATAACTCTTTGGATTCTTCAATGGCGGGCGCAATAGCCGCGTCGCCTTTGGCATAATTTTCCAGAGCCGATATATTTTGTTTTAAGTCGTTTATAAGTTTGGCGCGTTCGCCCACAGGATTAAACAAAGCAAAACTTTCGCCTTGGATGTTGCCCAAGCCGGTTTTTTTTAAAATAGTTTCTTTGTACGTATCTGGCAAAATAGTTGCCGCTAGGTATGTGCCCCCGCCTATTAAGGCTGTGTATAGTAAAAGTCTAAACATATTGTTATAATAATAGCACAAATTCGAAATCCGAATATCGAAATTCTAAACAAGTTTTAATATTCAAAATCCAAATTTTTTAAACGGTTTATTTTTATAATTTGGAATTTAGATATTGTTTCGTATTTCGTGCTTCGGATTTAGGATTTAAGCCAATGCTAAATAAAATCAAACAGCTTTTTTTGCGCGAGAATCGGATAACAGAATATGCCGCTGGAATATTAACAGTTTTGCTTTTAATAGTTGCCTTAAATAGTTTCTGGGATTTATTAGCTAGGCTCGGTTGGGTTAGCCCCATAGCCCAAGATATTAAAACCATAACTGTTAATGCCGAGGGCGAAGTTACAGTTACGCCCGATACTGCTAAAATAAGTATAAGCGTGGTGACCGATGGCAAAACCGCCGATGCAGTTCAAAAGAATAATACCGAAAACATGAATAAGGTTATAGATTATGTAAAAGGCTTGGGCGTGGAAGCTAAAGATATTAAAACTACATATTATAACCTTTACCCCAGATACGATTATGTAAATGGCCGGCAAGTTCCCGCAGGTTTTTCGGCTTCGCAATCGGCCGAAATTAAAGTGCGCGATTTAAAAAAAGTAGGCGAGATAGTAACGGGCACAGTGGCTCGGGGCGCCAACCAAGTTCAAGGTATAGATTTTTTTGTGGATGAGCCCGAAAAATTTAAAGCTGAAGCCAGAAAGATGGCGTTTGATAAAGCCAAAATTAAAGCCAAAGAAATGGCTAAACTTGCGGGCGTGCGTTTGGGCAGGGTGGCTACGTTTTCCGAATCTTACAACGGCCAGCCGCCAATATTTTATGAAAAAGCCTATGGTATAGGCGCGGGCATAGGCGGTGGAGGCGTGCCAGACATCCAGTCGGGTAGCCAAGAAGTTGCGGTTAACGTGAGCGTGGTCTTCGAAATCAGATAATTATGCCAATATACGAATGTATGCGAATGCTACGAATAAGTTACAAATATTCGTGAAGCCATTAGTATAATTCGTATCAATTTGTAGATTAGTATATTGTTTATGGATTACGATTCACAAAAAGGGCCAGTAATAGATCCTTATGATTCTGCTACTGGGAAATCAAAAGAAAAAATTATGCTGGCTATGGGCGCAGTTGTTTTAATTGGCGCCGCTTTTTATTTTATTTTTTCTGGCAGTGATTCTGGGTCTGGCGCAAAAAATAGCAAGGTTAAATTAATAGATCAAACTATAAACGAAGTTGAGGGGGTTATTAGTTCTATAGATATAAAAGCCAGTACTTTTGTTTTGCTAGGCAGTGATGCTAAAGAATATACTGTAGCTACCTTTCCCGAAACTATGTGGGATGGCAAAAAAGATTCTATTTTAAAAAAGGATACCAAGGTTAGAATAAACTTTATAGATGCTCAAAAATCTATAGGCATGCTTTACGCGGCCAATATAGAAAAAATTAAATAATTTTAATGCTAAATTTTTCTAAAGCCAATTTAAAAAATATTAAACTTATTAAGTTAGCCCCTTATTTAATTTTTACTGTGGCTGTTATGGTTTCGGCTTTTATACTTTTTTCTAGCCAAGTAGATGCTCAAATAAGTGATACTTCGGATTCCGATTCTAGCTATAGTCAGTTAGCCGCAGTTTGTTCATCGGGGTATTATTGTTCGGGCAGTCAACGCTGGTATAGAGCGCGTAATTGTTCAACCAGATATATCCAAACTTGTTCTTATGGTTGTTCCGGGGGATCTTGTAATCCAGCACCTCCACCTCCACCACCAAGTTGTTCGCCAACAAATGCTACTTGGAGTGGCTGGACCGATACTAGTAGCTGTACGCAATCTTGCGGCGGTGGAACCAAAACACAGTCTAGAACTTGCCAAGGCACGGCTTCTTGCGGTGGTACGAATTATTGTGTCGGTCCATCCACACAAACTGTTTCTTGTAACACGCAAGCTTGCCCAGTAAATGGCTCTTGTGGAAGCAATGCAACCAATTATGCATATAATGCTGGTGGATATTCCGGAAGTTTTTGTAGTTCTGGTTCGGCGAGTCCATCTAATCCATCGTTCCCATCGCAAGGTGGTTCTACAAATTGGAGTTGTTCTGGTTCAAACGGAGGCTCTAATGCTTCTTGCACAGCTACGCGTTCGCCAGCACCACCAACAGTTTCTATTTCTGTTAGTCCATCAACAATCACACAAGGTTCGTCGGCAACATTAAGCTGGTCGTCTTCGGGTGCTTCTAGATGTAATGTTACCAACGTTGGTTCGGTTCAGCCAAATACATTCGGTGCCACAACTGTTTCTCCAAGCTCTGGCACAACATATACCATGTCTTGTTCAAATTCTAGTGGCACAACTTCTGGATCAGCTAGTTTAACTGTAAATATAGTAATACCCTTTACCTATACGGTTTCTGTATCAAGGGGGAGTGATGGCAACATAAGTATATTGAAAGGAAACACGAGTATATTTGCGGTAACAACAACAAAAACTGGAGGAACTACTCAACCTATTACGTTATCTGTTAGCGGTTTGCCCAGCCAAGCAAATGCTTCGTTTAGTCCTAATCCCTGCGCTCCGAATATTAGCTGTTCAATAAGTATGACGATTTCTACAACGTCAAATACTCCCGCAGGAACTTTTCCGATAACGGTTACCGGTTCTCCAAACGGTACTAGTGCTACTGTAAATTTAGTTATAACAGCTCTAACACCAACCGCCGATGTTAAAGCCAATAATTCGGATGCTTCTATAACAATTGCTTATAATACTGCGGCTACTATATCTTGGTCTTCTGGCAATGCTTCGGCTTGTTCTGTTTCACCCAGCGGTTGGACGGGAACTTCGGGTTCTCAATCAAGCGGAAACTTAACTTCTGGTAGAACATACTCTATTTCTTGCTCTGGCACGGGCGGTACTAGTCCAACAGATACCGTTACTGTTAATGTTTCACAACCGCCAGCTCCAACTGCCACTTTGCAGATATCTAATAACCCCAATGGCGGTTATGCCAGCTCGGCTAGTATTAGCTACAATACCGCGGCTTATCTAAAATGGTTTTCCACTAATGCCGGCAGTTGTTCGGTGTCGCCGGGTGGTTGGAGTGGCACCTCAAACACATACGGTCAAAGTACGGGCAGTTTAACTCAATCTCAAACGTATACATTAAATTGTACTGGCGCTGGAGGCACCACGTCTGCTCCCAGTAGCGTTACCGTTAATGTTGCCGCGCCGTCTTTAAACGTTAACTTTTCTGTTACGCCAACGTCTGGTTCATCGCCTTTAAATACCACGTTTTCGTCTAGCGTAAGTGGCCAAGCCATAGGCACAATAAATTATAATTATTGGTGGAATTGTGGTTATAACGGTACCAGCATAGCTGGCATAGAAGTTTTTTGCGGAACTTTGCCGCCAGTACCTCCGGGCAATTGTGCTTCAAATTTGAGTGGTTACAGATGTGCGGGTGTAAATACAAATCCTCAATCTATGGCTCATCAATATGCTTGCGCTTCGGGTACGTGCAATTATAACGCCAAAGTTATTGTTGAACGCGGTTCGGCTTCGGCGGTTCAAGCGATTATTCCTGTTTCGGTTTCATTGCCAGGGCTTAGTGTTTCGTGTGCTCCGGGAAAATTAAAAACAACCAAAGGTGAGAGAGTTATTTGGACAAGCAGTGTAACTGGTGGCGGTGGTTTTGGAACATATACATATTCTTGGGGCGGAACGGCTCCCTTAGCAGGGCAAACTTCTGCGCTTGGCGATACAACGTACACAACTGCTGGAACAAAAACTGGAAGTTTAACCGTAACGTCTAGTTCGCAAACCAGAACAGTAAATTGTTCTAGTTCGGTTGATGTGAGAACACCGGGGATAAAAGTTTTGCCTCCATTATCTACTATTAGAATTGATAATACACAACAACTTGTTAGTGAATATTATCCGTATGGATGCAACTCATCAGGCGTTTGTGATACATCTGGATCGGCCGATGTTTCTAATAGTGCAAGTTGGAGCTCAACAAATTCGGCTGTTGCTAGTATAAACAATACAAGCCAAAAAGGTTTGGCTACAGGAGAAGGCACAAATAGTCAAACAAGTGCTTCTGCAACAATATATGCAAATTATACAGATCAATATGGAAATTTAATTTCAGCTAGCACGTCAAACGGAACGACGGCTTCGGTTACTGTTACCACCAGAGCCGCTCCTGTTTGTAGTCCAACTTCTTCTACAGGCTCAACTGGTCAAAATATAACTTTTTCATCTGATAATTCTGGAAACCCAGCTCTTGGTTATTCGTGGTCAGTTACAGGTGGTTCACCTGCAACTGGAACAGGAACTAGTTTTATAACTAAATTCAACAGTGCTGGCACATATAGTGTCGTTTTAAAAAATGGTTCGTTATTAGATGCCTGTAGCGTTGTTGTTTCTAGTGCTTACGTAACTATTACAGACCCGATCACACTCACTCCAAATCCTAATAATCAAGCAGTGCCAGTTAATGGTGTAGATATAAGCGCAACCATTACAAGCAATGTTAATAGTTCTAGTAACTTTACATTCTATTGCAATCGTTCAGATGCTGGAACAAATGTTATAACGGGTTACGCCGCAAAACACGATGGCGTGCCTGCCGGCACGTTAAGTAAAACTGCAGTAGACGCTTGTAATTACACAACACCCGGAACATACACTGCTAAAGTTATTGTGGAGCGTGGTGGCGCGGTGGCCGAAAGAAGATATGCCTTTACTGTTTTACCGGCGTTAAGCGTAGATATTAAAGCCGACAGTTCCGATGGACCAATTTCTATAGAATCTGGAACATCGGCTACGCTTTCTTGGAGAACAACCAATGCCGTAACTTGTTCGGCTTCTGGTGGCACAGGTCCAAACTGGAGTGGCTCTAAACCTGTTGCTGAATCTGTTCCGTATTCGCAGTCTACAGGAGTTCTTTCTGTGCCGGGAGAATTTAAATTCACAATAACTTGCACAAGTTCAGATGGCCGCACTGCTTCGAATGATGTATATATCACAGTTAATCCAAGCTTAAGTATTACTTCGTTTACTGTTTCGCCAGCTGGCAAAGAAACTCCGGGCTCTGGAAATAATATGTCGGTTTCAATTTCTAGCAATATAACAGGTGTTAGCAATAATTATACTTTTTATTGCAATAAATCTGGCCCAGATTCCGACACTGTAGTAACAGGCGGTTGGACTCACAAAAAAGATGGCGAAAGCTCTATGAATTACGATCCTCCAGCATGGCCTTGCCATTACTCTTCGGCTGGTAACTATACGGCTAAAGTTATTGTGGAGCGTGGTGGAATTTCGCGCGCTGCCCACGTAGATATTGTTGTTCTGCCAAATGTTGCGCCAACAGTTAATGCATTTTCTCCATCGGCGCCAAGTAATTATTGTGTGGCTCCATTTGGCTGGACGTTAAGTTGGAATTTTTCCGATGCTGGAGGCGATACGCAATATGCTTACCAAGCTGTAATAACGGATCAAGGCACAGGTGGCGTGGTTAAAGATACGGGGCAAGTTGTTTCTTCTTCTGGTTCTTATAACATTCCACTGGCCACTCTAGACTTTAATAAAACTTATGATTGGCGCGTAACGGTTTGGGAAAGCGATCCCGCGCGTTTAAGCGCCCAAGCCAATGGTTCTAGTTTTACAACAATTAAACACGCCGCTCCCGCCTTATCGTTTAGTATGTTGCCTTTGCGGGCATCTAAAGACGAACCAATTACATTTACAGACACAACCACAGTTAGCGGGGGAGCAACTAAGACAGCTTGGAATTGGGATTTTTCGGAAGCAGCTGGAGCTACGGTAATTGGCCCAACAAATGCTTCTACGGCTTCGGCTAGTTTTTCTACACCGGGATCAAAAAATATTAAGCTTCGTGTTACAGATTCCGATGGCTTAGTTTGTGAAAAAGGTTCTAACGAAAACAATCCTGCCGATAATCTGCCCGACATAAGCATCGGCCGAAGCCTCCCTTCGTTCAAAGAAATCTTGCCCCGTTAGTGAACTTTGGCTGTTCTTAATACTTCGACCTTGTGTCGAAGTTGCCAAAGTTCTACTACGGGGATACCCACGATAAAGATTTAAATAAAAAAATTCCCCTCTCTAGTTATAGAGAGGGGAGATAAGATTTTGGTGATTGATCATAGTTCAGAACAGCAGATCAATCACTGCTTCGATCTTGGGCTTGGCCCCTGTGAGTTCGGCCTTGATTGTTTTGCTTGCCTCGCCAACCCACCTAGGGGGTGATTGTTCTTCCGTGCCGACGATACCATAATGGATTCTGGTATCAGCCCACCGATTCAGATCGTGATTCAGTTGGCGCAGTGCCCCTATGGTTAAGAGACAACCCCAGAAGCCCATTATGAAGAAAAAGAACGCTATGCGCTTCACTCTGCCTCTCAAGGCCTGATCCTGTTGGTCCTGAATGTGGGTTGCAGATTCCATCGGGATATCCTCCTTTAAGGGATGATTTAGTAAGGAAAAACCTTACTATTTTTGGTACTGTAACAAGTATAGCATATCATTGCTCTACTTGTCAAGTAGTGGCATAATTTACAATAAAAGACCTTAATTTACTAAACCAAGGTCTGGTCTTAGTGTGCTTAGGAGTATCAATCTATTGTCAAATAATATATTTTTTAGTATAATAATTTATACAAAAATATGCCTAAATACCGAGAAAGCGTACTAAAAAATGGATTAAGACTAATCACTTCAACCAATGAAAGCGCCTCTGTTGCTATAGTTTCGTTGTGGGTAAAAGCCGGCGCGCGACACGAAAAAAAAGATCAGCTGGGTTATACTCATTTTCTAGAACATTTGCTTTGTAAAAAAATAAATAATCTCTACAACGAAACTGGCAGGAAACAAGTAGGCGCTTACACCAATGCTTTTACCAGCCGTGAAAATACTCATTTTATTATAGAGTTACCAATAAAATATATGGATGATTCTATAAAAGTTTTAAGCGCGCTAATAAATGATTTTGAAATAAGTACTGAAGATTTTGAAATAAACAAAAAAATTATTATAGAAGAAGCATTGATAGACGAAAACAAACCAATTAGAAAGTTTAATTTTTTAGTATTAAAAAACTTTTTTAGCGCACACCCGCTTTCTCAAGAACCAATCGGCTCTATGGATGTAATAAAGGGTTCAACAATAGGACAACTAAGAGAATACCAGCGCAGTTATTTCACACCGGAAAGGAGCGCTATCATAGTAATAAGTAACTTACCTCATAAACAAATTCTGGCAGAAACAGAACAATATTTTGGATCGTGGAGTAGTAATTCAAAATCAGAAACAGAAAAACCTGTGTTGGTTTTAAATAATCACGAAAACTATTTATATGTATCTAACCAAACAGAACAAACAAGAATATTATTAAATTTTCATACCCCAGGAGGACTGAACCTAAAAGAAGAAGCCGCGCTGGCAATAATAAGTAACTACCTAGGTTTTGGAACTAAAAGCTTTTTATCTGAAAAATTGAGACACGAAACAGGCTTAGTTTATACTGTAAATACCTTCAACACCAGATATACAGATGCAGGAATTTTCCAAATCCAAACAGCTTCTTCTAATCCATCAAAAACGGTAAAAATAATATTTGATTCAATTTATAATTTCTTACAAAATATATCCCCGCAAGAAATCGAAGAGACTAAAGAAAAAATATACAATGTTTTTGATCGTTTTTATTCAAGCTCAAAAAATGAACTTAATTTTTTAGGGGAAGGACTCAGCTTGTTCAATAAATTATTTGAACCGGAGAACTATAAAAAAATAATTAGAGAAACCACTTTTGAAGAAGTGGTAAAGACAGGTAAAAAATACTTAAAAAAAGATAACAGTTTATTGACAATTTTAGGTCCAGAAGATATAAAAAATAGGATTTGATTACATAGTGTTAAGTGTGGTTATATAGGTTATCAAACAATGTACCTTGATAAACGAGAAAGGAGAACGTGGTGGCCACCGAAGATCTAGAAACCAGCAGAATAACCCTTAAACCGATTGAGGATTCTGATTATCCCACTTTACACAGATGGCGTAATGAATCACGGTTTCTGGCTTTGTTTTCAGCGAAACGAGAAGTTGTGAGTCCGGAGAATTTTACCAAAGAACTAGCTAGGGAATTTGAACGAAATCGTCATCTACAGTTCATAGTATTGCGTAAAAAAGACGTTGTGGCTCTAGGAACAATATTCTCTTTCAATTTCAACCATATTGATGGATATATATTTGTAAATGTCTATATTGATGAGAATTATGAGAATAGGGGCTATGGGGCCGAAGCTATCGTTGTGATAGTGCGTTATTTATTTAAATTTCTACCAATCCATAAGATTTGTTTTGAAGTTTTTGAGTATAACTGCCTTTCCCTTTCAACAATGAGAAACGCAGTTTCATCCTATGGTTTTTGCGAGGAAGGCTGTTTTAAGGAACATAGGTTTTTTGATGGTAAGTACTATGATGTTTTCCGTTTCGCGATACTTAGAGATTCGTTAGATAAAATAGAATCTTTACTCCAAAAGTTTAAAAGTAGGGGGCAACCATTGACGTAGATATTTTAAGGTATATATTTAAAAGTTGTAAGCTAACTAGTAAGTTCTTTCAATATCAAACTGGCGAAAGGAGGTGATATAAATGAGCCAACTACGCTTGGGCGGCGGAGACGGGGATTCCGATTACCAAGACTGGGATGACGGTCCCGCCGAAGAGCAAGGAAATGACGGCGATGACGATGCCGATACCAGCAATAGCTGATTCTGTCGGCCGACCAGTAACTCCGTGTTCCTTCCTTAAAGGTATGCTCTAACGAGTATACCTTTTTCTTTTTCCTATTGTGGATAATTGCTAACTTGCTTTTGCTTATCTTTTATGGTATCATAAAAACATTCAAAACCACGGCTAGTCCTTTAAAAAATTCCTAAAAAGGTCAGACCTTAATCCCTAAGACAAGGTCTGACCTTAAATCTTAAGAGGAGGAAAAAAGTTGAAAAAATATATTTTCACTTTAGCCATTGTTATGGCTTGGGTAACTTCTGTATTTTCTGAAGAAGTACCAACCATAACCGCAATAATGGAAAACGGCCACAGCAGTAACAGAGTAAACATAGTCTTTCTTTCAGAGGCTTACACGGCTTCTATGAGAGAAAGATTCTACAGCGATGCTAGGTTGGCGATTGATAATATGTTTGAACGTACACCTTACAAGGAGTACAAGAAGTTTTTCAATGTGCATCTGATATGGGCAGCTTCTCAAGATTCACTTCTTTCTGCTGTAGAATACGGCCAGACACCCAAAACTTATTTTGGGCAGTTTGGCGGTTATAACCCGAATCTTGAAATAATAGAATCTATTTCCAGAAGTTTTTTTGGCAAAGAGGATCCAATTGTTTCAGTTTTAATTGTAAACGATTTTGCTGGTGCTGAGGCTGCGCAGCCTCCTGGCCTATCTTTAATAGGTATAGCTACTTTAGGTGCAGGAATGTTACGTGGTGATCCGAAACCTTTTGTTCCCGAGCTATATGCGAGTACATGTGCGCACGAATTAGCGCACGCTCTAGCAGGTGTTCAAGATGAATACACAGGTCTTCTTGCTATGAAGCCTGGTCAAACCGAAAGAAGTTTTGGAAGTACTGTTGGTTTGATCAATGTAACCACCGAAACAAAATTCAATCTCATAAGGTGGAAACATTGGATTGATCCAACAGTTCCTATTCCAACTCCATCTGTAGATGAATTTGCTGGTAGGGTTGGTTTGTTTGAAGGTGGTGGAGGATTTGCATCTGGATGGTATCATCCAGAGCTTAAATGCACTATGGGTGCTTACGATCCAGATGTTGAACCTAGGCCCCAGTTCTGCAAGGTCTGCCGTGAAGCCATCGTCAAAGCCATCTACAAATACGTCAATCCGTTGGCGGATTTGGCGGTAGATGTTGGCGAGCATACCACCACTTTCACAATAAGGAATATGCCTCAGCCGACGGATCATAATTTAAGAATCCAATGGTTTGTGGATGGGGTAGTTATGCCCATAGCCGATGATGCCACAACTTTCCAGGTTACAGACACGAGTATTGGCTATGGTCAGCATACTGTAAAAGTGGAAGTGACAGATACAACCGAATTCGTTCGGTACGATCCCGATAAGTTGCTGGTAAATTCTAAGGAGTGGGAAGTTGTTTCTTTACCCATTCCAGATTTTACTGGCGACGACATGGTAGATTTCGAAGATTTTTTCCTCTTTGCCGATTACTTTGGCCGAAAAGCTCTTACCCAAGAGGTTCAGCAATATGACCTCGATTGGAATGGAGAAATCGGCTTCGGCGATTTCTTCCTCTTCGCCGACAGCTTCGGCAAATCTCTATAGAGGCTAAGCCTCTATAGAACCCCCCTGCTTGAAACACAAGCAGGGGTTTTTAATTTGAGTTTTTAAAGTTTTGAATACATATTTCAATCTTCTTATTTAAAAAGACAATCCTCCTCTTTAATATTATTTTTGTTTTTATAATCTTCCCACACTCCAAGGTATGCTCTAGTAATTCTAGGACGGTTTAAAAGATTAAATTTACCAAGATACTTGTTTATCTTTTCTGGTTCACCTTCAAACTCAACAAAAAAACCAAAAGGGAGTTTATCGAAAGAAATCACTATATCTTTTTTAAAAATATTTTTTCTTTTCTTTTCAAAAATTATTTCTTTACTAAATCCTAAAGATTTTATCATCTCTCTTAATATTTCTATTTTTTCCCCTCCAGTCATTTTAACTTCCATTTCTTCTCGCTCAAAAAATTTAACGTTCTTTTTTATTTTTCTTTTTACAGTTAAAATAACTTCTTTTTTCTTTCCATCTATATATTTTATTCTTGGAAATATGCCTTCTTTTATATTTGAAAAATCTTTTTTAAAATAACCAAAAGTTCTTTCCAAGTGGAAACCACTAGAAACAGGAGTAAGGTTTTTAAATTCTTTTGATGTTAATTCAATTTTAACTTCTATTTCTTTCATAACTTTTATAATTTTTCTAATCAACTATACCTAAAATATAACTAATTGACAATAGTTATATGTAGTAATACACTTTAAACAGTACTTTTTATACTAAACAAATCACAAGGAGAAAGTATCATGTTTACTAGGCTTTCTGGACCTATAAATGTACAGTGGGAGCTTACATCTTGGTGTAATCATAACTGTATTCATTGTTATAACTATTGGCGATCGGAAGAGATAGGCAGTCCTGTTTTTGAGGTTAATGATAGTATTTTTTGTCTTGTTGAAAAAGAGGTGGTTGAAAATAATGTTTTTAGTATTACCTTAACCGGTGGGGAACCCCTGCTTGTTATTCCTAGGATCAGTAATATATTAAAAAGGATGAGATCAAGAGGAATAACCTTCAATTTAAATAGTAATATAACTTTATTAACGCCAAAAATGATTTATTTGTTAGGAGAGCTGGGTATTAAATCAGTTTTAACATCTCTTATGTCGGCTGATCCTCAAATAAATGATAAAATCTCCCAAAGGAAAGGTTCTTATAAAATAATTGTTAAAAAGATTAGATTTGCTGTACAAAACGGGTTGGGTGTTTCTGTTAACATGGTAGTTACAAAAGATAATTTTCACACTATTGAAGAGACAGGAAAATTAGCTAAAGAACTAGGAGCTAAAACTTTTTGTGCTACAAAAGCTTCTGCTCCTAGTAATTGTCTTGATTTTAGTGAGTTTTCTATAGATCAAGCCCAGTTAACGGAAATGTTTGGAGTGCTTTTACGTATTAGAGATAAGTACGATATTAATGTTGATTCTTTAGAACATTATCCAACTTGTGTGTTTCCAAACAATGATGCCCGCGCCACGTTTGGTTTTAGAAGTTGTACGGCTGCTAAAACTTCTTGTTCAATTGGTTTTAATGGCGAAATTCGTCCTTGTTCTCATGCTTCTATGGAGTATGGAAATATTGCAGATGGATTAAAAAATGCTTGGAATAATATGCATGCATGGAGGGATGATTCTCTTATACCCATATTATGTAAAGATAAATGTTCTGCCTTCCCATTTTTTTGTGGAGGTGGTTGTAGAATAGAAGCTTATACTCATAATAGAGGTTTAGGGGGTAAGGACCCTAGTTGTTTGGGCTGTATTAATCGCAATTTCCATGTGATAAAAAATAAGACTAAAAATAAAGGAAATACTTTATATAGAGTTTCTGATGAGGTGCGTTTTAGGCCAGAAAGTTTTGGTGCAATAGCATTTTTTAACCAAAGAAATTGGTTATCCATAGATCATAGAATGTATAAAATTCTTATGGAATCGAGGAATGTTGGATCTAATATTGACCCTAGTGTTATTTCTAAGGAATATGGTGTTATTATAAAAGAAGCAGAGGAAACGATTTCTAGGCTTGTAAGTAGTAAAATCCTAGTTCCACTTCAACCATGAAAGGGGGTGAGAATAATGCCAGCAGGTATTGTCCAGCTAAAGCATGGACATGATGCTAGTGCGGTCATGCCCGATAGCTCTTGCGATTGCGATTGTCACGACTGCGACGATTGTGTGGAATGTGACAGTTGCGATTGCGATTGCATTGACGGAGATTGATCATGATTGAAGTTCACCCTCAGTTCTGTAAAATACACAGAATTGAGGGTTTTTTAAAAAATGAATTTAAAAATAACATATTCAATAGAGAAAGACACCAAAAACCACCTAGATGGTGTTTTTGAGTTTAAGCATTTAAAGCATGGTAGAGAAAATATTCGTGAGAAACTTCTTAGCCAATTGGATTCAAAATTAAGAAAAGAGATAGAAAATTCTAAAAACAAAGAAGACGCAGGTGTGCGAATAAAAACTTTTTTAAATGAATGGGAAATAAAAAATCATCAAAAAATAGAAAATGTTATTAAAAATTTAGAAAATAAATGGGAAGAAAAAGGTGGATTAGTTTTACAAAAATTAGAGAATTTATATAAAAAAGAATTTCCTTTTGATAATATTACAATTTATTTAACATCTTTATCTTTATGTCCTTATAGCTACAAAGATAAGTTTATTTATATTTATTTAAACGATACCCCAGAAAAACAAATAAAAGTTCTTTTGCATGAATTAAACCATTTTATGTTTTATTTTTATTATTTGAATCTTAAAGATAAACTCGGGTATGAAAAATATGAATTACTTAAAGAGTCCTTATCTTATTTTTCTAATCCCGAACAAAAAGGCAAGCCAAACGAGAAAGGATTAAGAAATTTATATGCCTCAAAACAATGGGGGAGTATAGATGAAGTTATAAAAGAAGGAAAGGATTTTTTATTGAATGATAAATAATTTTAAATGACCTCTCAAATTCTTTACTTAAATATACCCAGCATGTATATATTTAAATATGAGAATTAGTGAACTAGGGAAATTCTATCCAGAAGGAAGAGAAGCTCAAGAACAAAAAGAAAATCCAGAAACAGAAAAAGACGAAACATTAGTAACACCAGAACAAGCCGAGAAAAAAATAACTACTGCGGAGGCTATAGTAGGTGTTATTGCATTAGGAATAAGAGTAAAGTTATTTATGGCTGACAAGGGCGTAGAAGTAAAAAGAGTTGTTCAAGAAGCAAAAAAAGATGTTTTAACAGAACCAGCTGAAGTTAAACCGATTTTAGGAAAAACTATTGCTGATATTGGGTCATTGATAGTCGATCACATAACAGAAAGAAAAGAACGACGGCTAGAAATTCGCCAGCGTTTTGCAAATTCTGTGGGTGAATTAGCAGGAAAACTGAATAAATTAGAAATGTTAAGAGGTTTTGAAGAAGTACAACAAGAAGAAATTGCTAAAACACTAAGCACACCCTTAAGACCAGTCGGACTTAGTGAAGATGACAGGATAAAACTAAGAGAAAAAACAGAAATAGCAAAAGGTGATAAAGTAAGAAAGGAAAAAGAGAGTTTTTACAAATTTGTAGATGGATTACTAAATTCATAAGTTCTTTTAAAAACATTAAAACAAGGAGAAAAAATATGAACACCGAAGAATTTGAAAAACTAAAAGAAGAAACTCTGGCTTTAGCGCGAGAATCTCTTATGTTTAGAAACTTTCCAGATAATTTAAGAGAATTTGAAAGAGTAGTAGGGCTAAAAAATGATCCCGATAATGATGAAGAAATTATACGTTTTTGTTTGAATATGTTTAAAGAATTAGAGGAACTTCTTGAAGAAGGGTTTAAATTTTGGGCGGAAGTTCATACACTCACAGAATTAAAAGAACTGGGTTTGGCTTAAAACAAAGCCAAACGAAATTCTCCTTTACGCCCGTGTAAAAGACGGGCATTTTTGTTTTATAACTTTTTTATAGAGAAGCTATAAAAATAATTTCGGTGCCGTTTCCTTTTATTGGAGTTTCTTTAAAAATTTCTACTTTACTAAACACTTCATTCAATAGTTCTAATGTTCTTTCTTTATCTACAGATATTTTTTTAAGATGTTCACTGTATTCAACGTTGGGGTATAAAACAGGTGTTATTAAAACAAAATGCCCATCTTTAGTTAGAATGTTTTTAATGTTTTTTAAAAAAGAGAATTTATCTTTTATAAAAGCAAAAACTAATTTACAGGCTATTAAATTAAAAGGGGAATCTGGTATATTTTTATAATTGGAAGAATCAATATCAAACTCTATAAATTTTGTTAAATTTTTTACACCTTCTTTTTCTGCGTTATTTTTTGCCTTAGATAAAGCAGCATCGGAAACATCTAAGCCAATAGATTGAAAACCTTTTTTAGCTAATTTAATAACCAGATCTCCAGTACCACAACCGATATCTAGAGCTTTATAATTTGGTTTTATATTAATATGTTTAAATAGTTCGTCTAAAAAAAGAGGACTTACTTTTACATAATTCTTATCTTGAGAAAATATATTGTTCCAAAAGTCCTTTTTCATCTAAGCTTAATTATAGCATTTGTATTTTAACTAAGTATATTCAATAATAACTAACAATGAAGTGGTATTACCTTACTTTAGTTATTGGGGTTTTGTTGGATCTGGCAATTTTGCCTTGGTTTTTGGGCGCAAGCTTAATCCCTAACCTATTTTTTACCATTTTACCTTTCGGCTTTTTATTTTTGCCAACTAAACACTTAAAAATTCTTTTTCTTTTTTCTTTAATATATATACGAATTACCACCCCTTTTAACTTAGGTATAATATTTATAGCTTTAATGTTGATGCTGGTTTTTGAAAGATGGTTTCTTACCAATTTCTTCCACCGCTCGGCTTGGCAAACTTTAGTATTTTCTGGGTTCGGGATTTTAGTTTTTTATTTAACTATATTTTCTTTAAATTGGGCGCTGGGCTTGGGTAATATAAGCGAAGGCGTAAATAGAATTGGCCCAATAGTGCTTTTAATATTTACATCGGCCGCCAGCAGTTTTTTATTTAATAAATTTTTAGCTAAAGATTTTAATAATGTTTAGAAAAAAAAGAATAAAAAACCTAGACCATTTAGAAATAGATGAGATTTTTTTTGATAAACATCAGCTGGCCGAAAATAGCTTTAAGTGGGAGAACAGAATTTCTAAAACCATTTCGGATTCAGCCATAAAAAAATTGGGTTTGGTCCTTCTGCTTATTTTTGGTGTGGTTTTATTTAGAAATCTGTATATAGTTATTTTTAAAAATAAAGAATATACCGCGCTAGCTAAAGCTAACTATATAAAAGAAATTTGGGATCGGGCGCCTCGGGGCATAATTTACGATGCTAAGGGTAAAACCTTGGTAAAAAATGTTTTGTCTTTTAACTTGGTGATGATTCCGGCCGAGCTACCTAGAAACAAGGAAGCTCAAGAAAAAATAGTAAAAATTTTAAGCGAGCTTTTGCAACAATCGCCCGATGCCATAAAAGAACAATATCAAGATATAAATAGATTTTCTTTTCGCCCGGTGCTAGTTTTAGAAGATTTGGATCATAACGAACTTTTAGCTTTTAAAAGCCAAATAGAAAACTTGCCGGGTTTCCGCTTGGAAGAAAATTTTAAAAGAGAATACGAAGACCGAGGAGTGTTTAGTCATGTTTTAGGTTATACCGGCCGAGTTACGGAAAAGGATATCAAAAAACAAAATGATTTTTTGTTAACAGATGTTATTGGCAAAGATGGCGCAGAACTTCAGTACGAAAATTATTTAAGAGGCCAAAACGGCGTAACGATGTTAGAAAGCTATGCCCAGGGTGGCATCGGTAGGGTGGTGGGCAGTAGGCAAGCTGTGGCGGGTAATAATTTAAATTTATTTTTAGATGCCGATTTACAAGCCAAGTTAACGGAGATTATGGCTAGGCATTTAAATGCTATTGGTTTAGGTAGGGGCGCTGCAATTGCAATCGATCCAAGGGGCGGTGGAGTATTGGCTTTACAAAGTTTTCCCTTATTCGATAGCAATGTTTTTACAACACGTTTAAGCCTAGAAACTTTTAAAAATCTTTTTGAAAGTAATAGCCAGCCCATGTTTAACCGTGCCATTGGCGGAGTTTACCCGCCGGGTTCTACCATTAAGCCATTTATTGGCATAGGCGCGCTTCAAGAAAAAATTGTTAGCGATAAAACTTTAATAAATGATAAAGGTTTTATAACGGTAGGCAACCAAATATTTAAAGGCTGGAAAGTTTTGGGCCTAGTGGATGTTTATAAGGCGATTGCCATGTCTTCTAACATCTTTTTTTATACTGTGGGCGGTGGTTATGGTGATATTCCGGGTTTAGGGCCAGAAAAACTGGCGGAATATTATAAAAAATTTGGTTTTTCAAAATTAACAGAAATAGATTTGCCGGGTGAGGCCGATGGTTTTATTCCTACGCCAAACTGGAAACGTTTAAACAAGCGTGAAGGTTGGTTTTCGGGCGATACTTATAATATGTCTATTGGGCAAGGTTTTGTGCAGACAACCCCTGTGCAATTGTCTCTCGCTACTTCGGCCATCGCAAACCATGGTACTTTATTTAAACCAAGAGTGGTTAAGAATGTAACAGATGCTTCGGGCAAGGTTATAAAAAATATTGAGCCCGAAGTTTTAAGCAAAAATTTTGTAGATCAAGAATCTTTAGAAATAATTCGTAAGGCCATGCATGAAACAATTGTTTCGGGTTCGGGTAAGCTCTTTCATCTTTACCAGGCAGTGCAGGTGGCAAAACAGGCACAGCTCAAACCGGTGTGGGTAATAATACGCATGCTTGGTTTTCTGTTTTTGCGCCATACGAAAACCCAGAAATTGTTTTAATAGTTTTAGTAGAAAACGGTGGCGAGGGTTCGAATATAGCAGCACCAATAGCGCGAGAAGTGTTAGAATGGTATTTAACTAGGTAACTAGCTTTCTAGGTTATTAGCTTTTTAGGAATTTACCTAATAAGCTATAAGCTATAAGCTAAAAGCTATTGTGATTTTTGATGGTAGGCAATTAGCCAATAAAATTTTAGAAGAAATTAAAAAAGAAACTAATTTATGGCCACAAAAACCAAGCGTGGCTGTGGTTAGTTTTGGTGCCAAAAAAGATAATTCTTCTTATATAATTCAAAAAAGAAAAACCGCCGAAAGTTTAGGTTTTGGTTTTAAGCATTATCATTATTCTAAAGATGATTTTTCAAAAGCTAGGGTATATTTAAATAAAATAGTAAAAATGGAAAATGTTTCGGCTGTGGTGGTTCAGATGCCATTACCTGCCGAAATTAACACCTCTATTTTAAATGTTATACCGCCAGAGAAAGATCCCGATCTGCTTTCTGATAGATCGGTGGGTATGTTTTTTAATGAGCATTCTTTAGTTAACCCGCCAACAGCTGAAGCTATTTTAGATATTTTAAAAGAGGAAAATATTAGTTTGTCTGGCAAAAAAATAGCTTTACTTGGCTACGGCAGGCTCGTGGGCAGGTTTTTAGTGCCGATGCTTATAAAGGAAGGTGCAACAGTATCTATCATAGATAAAAATACGCCAAAAGAGCAGGTTAAACAAATTTCTTTGGGTTCGGATATTGTTATAAGCGCTGTGGGTGAGGCAAATTTAATAAAGGGGGATATGCTAAAAAGCGGTGCCGTAGTTATAGATGCTGGGTTTTCCATCCTTGACCCCGCCCTTGCAGGCAAGGGCGGGGTTGACGGAAAGATAGTAGGTGATGTAGACTTAGACTCTGTGAAAGACAAAATTTCGTTAATTACTCCAGTTCCGGGTGGCGTAGGCCCAATTACGGTAGCTCGGCTTTTTTCTAATGTAGCAAAATTATTTAAGTATTCAACTAAATTTAAAAACTAACACCAATCACATTGGTGTTTTATTAATAAATAAATGTAAGCAACCCCACGCCAATTTTGCAAAATAGTTTATGGCGAAGCGCTTCGCCCATCAAGGCATGTGCTATTCGCACACGCGCTTCACAGAAATTAGATCAACTTTGTTATTTTTTTAAGATCAAACAAATTATCACGGCAAAATTGGAGCGGGGTTGCATATTTGTAGCTATTCGCTACGCTCACAGACAAATATGCAAAAATATATTTCTCAAGCCGATTTAGATACATTTAAAGAAGAATTACACGAATTAAAAACAGTTAAACGCCACGAAATTGCAGAACGTATCGAAGAAGCTAAGTCGTTGGGAGATCTTTCCGAAAACGCCGAATATTTAGAATCTCGCGAAGCTCAAGCTTTTAATGAAGGCAGAATAAGAGAACTAGAAGAATTGGTAAAAACTTCGGTTATTATAGATGAAAACAAAAACAAGGCGGGAGCTAGGGTTGCCATAGAAGTAGGCGATACTATAGAAGTCAAAAACGAAAAAGGCGATAAAATAATTTATACTATTGTGGGTTCGAATGGTGCCGACCCTATGCAAAATAAAATATCCAACGAATCGCCGTTAGGTAAAGCGTTTCTTTTTAGATTACCCGGCGAAGAGGTTGAAGCTGTAACGCCAATGGGTAAGCTAAAATATAAAATCTTAGCGATAAAGTGAGGATTTGTTAAATTTGTCTTTTTAAATGGATTTTGTATAATATAAAAACTAGCTTGGCTAGTGTTCTTTTATCAATTCCACTCAACCTTCTGGGGAGAAGGCTATATGGATAACAGCATATTCGGGAGCAGAGAAATGCAACGGCCGCTTTCGATTGGGGAGTTGAACTCGCTTCGTGCGAGTTTGTCTCACATTGATCCTTCACTGCGTCCGCCAGAGGGAGAACTTACCCAGAACACCATGACCGATAACCCTTCTCAGAACAAACCGAGGAGGATATAGAGTTTTGACCGAGGAAAGAATAACTTTCCTCGGTCTTTTTGTTTAAATGACTTTGACCCAAGTTGCTTTAAAAGCTAAAATACATTAATGGCATCATTAGATGAACTTAGGGATACTAGAATATCCAAACTTAAAGCTCTAAAAGACGCGGGTAAATACCCTTATCCCGCTCGGGTGCGTAAGGATTATACGAATTCTTATATTCACGAAAATTTTGATTCTTTAATAGCTTCGGCCACACCTGTATTTTTGGCCGGGCGTATTAAAGCTATGCGCTTACACGGCGGATCGGCTTTTTTAGATTTAGAAGATAATACCGGCGAAGTGCAGGTTTTTTTACAGAAAGATCGCTTAGGCGAGGAAGTTTTTAAATTATTCGAAACCACTACCGATGTGGGCGATTTTATAGAAGTTGGCGGCAAATTATTTAAAACTAAGCAAGACACCAAAACTTTAGAAGTTGATAGCTTTAAAATTGTGGTAAAAACCTTGCGTCCACTGCCCGAAGAATGGTTTGGCTTAAAAGATATAGAAGAAAGAATGCGCCATCGTTATATAGATTTAATTCTAAACAAAGGCGTTAAGGCATCTTTTAAAAATCGTTCGCAACTAATAAGCGATATCAGAAAGTTTTTAGCCAAAGCAGGCTTTATGGAAGTAGAAACTCCGATGTTGCAACCATTGGCTGGTGGCGCTTTGGCCGAACCATTTAAAACTCATTTAAACGCGCTAGATATAGATTTATATTTACGCGTGGCGCCCGAACTTTATTTAAAGCGCTTATTGGTGGGGGGTTTTGAAAAAATATTCGAAATAGGCCGATGTTTTAGAAACGAAGGCATAAGCCCAGTACATAATCCAGAGTTTACTATGTTAGAACTTTATTGGGCCTACCAAGATTACAAAGGTTTAATGAAGTTTACTCAAAAGCTTCTTAAAAAATGGATAAAGGGCCAATGGCAAACTAAAGATTTTTCTAAAATATTTAAAGAAAAAACTGGCAAAAAATATACCGAGGTTGATCCGTCCGAATTAGACGAATTTTATAAAAAAGAAGTTAGAGCCAAAATAGCAGGCCCGATGTTTATTACGCATTATCCAGAAAGCATAATGCCTCTGGCTAAATTAAAAGAAGGCGATCCAAAATTAACCGAAAGCTTTCAATTGGTTTTAAATGGTTCGGAAGTTGTTAAAGGTTTTTCGGAAATGAATGATCCTTTAATACAGCGCGAACAAATGGAACGCCAAGAACAGGCTTTCAGAGGTGGCAATAAAGAAGTTACACGCCTAGACGAGAATTTTTTGGAAGCGTTAGAATATGGGATGCCCCCAGCGGCTGGTTTGGGTATTGGTATCGACAGGTTAGCTATGATAATAGGTGAACATACCAATATTAGAGATGTGATATTATTCCCTCTCCTTCGCCCCAAAAATAAAGATATTTAATACAATAGCGAAGGAGAGCCCTGCGAAGCTTTACCGTGTCCTTCCGTAGCCTTGGCGAAGGAGGAGCGTAGTAGGGCATTAGCTTCGGAGAGCAAGCGTTTATGAAAAAATAATATGATAGACATTAAGTTATTACGAGAAAAACCAGACTATATTAAAGAAGCCATTCGCAGAAAGGGTTATAAAATTGATGTTGATGAAATTTTAGAAATCGATAAGCGTCGCCGCGCTCTTATACAGGAAACCGAAGAGATTAGGCGTATGGCTAAAGAAATATCTGCTTTAGGTCAAGAGACCTCCGAAGAAGATAGAGAAAAGGGCAGAAGCTTAAAAGAAAAAATAAAAGTTAAGGAAAAAGAATTAGATGTTGTAGCCAGTGATCTTGCGGAAAAATTTTCGCAAATACCAAACCCCGCATTTGATGAAGTTCCAGAAGGCGTGGGCGATAAGGGCAATAAAGAAATAAGAGCTGTTGGCAATATTCCAGAATTTTCTTTTAAACCCAAAGACCATTTAGAGTTGGCTGAAAGTTTGGGCATGGTAGATTTTGAAGCGGGCGCCAAAGTTGCCGGTAGCCAATTTTTCTATTTAAAAAATGAAGGCGCAATGTTAGAACTAGCTTTAATAACTTATACGCTAGATTTACTACGCGAAGAAGGTTTTGAAGTTTTGTTTACGCCAGATATAGTTCGTTCTAAATATTATTTAGGCACAGGTTATTTGCCAAAAGGCGACGAAGCTCAAACCTACGAAATTACAGATTCCGATTTAGGTTTGATTGCTACCGCCGAAGTTGCTTTGGCGGGCTATCATGCCGATGAAATTTTAGATTCAAAAGTGTTACCTAAAAAATATGCTGGATTATCGCATTGTTTCCGCCGAGAAGCTGGCGCATATGGCAAATATTCCAAGGGGTTATATAGAGTACACCAATTTACCAAGGTGGAAATGTTTGCCTTTACCACGCCCGAAGAATCTAAAAATATGCACGCAGAAATTTTGTGTTTGGAAGAAAGAATTTTCCAAGGTTTAAATATTCCTTACCGTGTTTTAGAAATGTGCACTGGCGATTTAGGCGCGCAAGCTGCTGCCAAATACGATTTAGAAGCTTGGATGCCGGGTAGAGGTGGTTCGACAGCAGGCTCACCACAAGGCGAATGGGGCGAAGTTACATCTACTTCTAACACCACAGATTACCAAGCTAGAAACTTAAATATTAAATATCGTTTACCAAATGGCGATACAGACTTTGTTCATACATTAAACGGCACAGCTGTGGCTACTTCACGCGCTATAATTGCCATATTAGAAAACAATCAAAAAGAGGATGGTTCGGTAACTATTCCAAAGAATCTGCAAAGATACCTTACCTTTAAATCCATAAATCCCAAATCCTAATATCTAAACTCTAAACAAATTATAAATTCTAAGTTCTAAACAGTTTTGGGTTTTGAGAATTGGGGTTTGTTTAGAATTTAGTTTTTAGTATTTAGAGTTTTTTCAAATGGCTGAAAAATTCCGTCTTGCGCAAAAAGAAAATGTTTTTTCAAAAGTAAAAGTCCCTAGCTATGCGGGGCCACTTTTGTTTTTAACCCTAGCCTTAATTACTGGAATATTTTTCTATTTTAAAAAGCATACTGTTAGCCAAGAAGTAAAAGAAGAAAATTCTATAGATAAAACCTTGTCGGCAGTTTTATGCCAAACAGGAAAGTGTTTTTGGTTAAACAAGGAAGGCGTTTCTTTTAACGAAGGGGCTAAGGTTAGTGGCAATATGGTTCCGGTTGTAGAAGATAAAACAAATAAAGAGCTTAAAGTTGGCGATAAACTTTTGGACCCAAATACTTTAGGTAAAATAAATTTTTTAAAAGAGGAATTAGCAACAAAGTTTGAAATTAAATTATTAGACACTAAAACCGAAGATTCCAATTATTCCGATTTTGATTTTACAACCAGCGAAGGCTGGGTCTTGCGTTTAAATTTAAGCGAGAATATATATAAAACCTTAGAAACTTTAAAACAATCGTTAGGCGAAATTAAAAAAACCGGCCCAACCGCTTTGTTGGATTATTTAGATCTACGCATTCAGAATAAGGTTTACTATAAGTTTAAATGAAGAATATAAAGAAAAATAAGGAATTAGTGATTTATCAAGCAAAAAGCGGAGCTATTGAGTTTCGGGGTGATTTTACGCACGAAACTATCTGGGCTACGCAGGCTCAAATATCCGAGGTTTTTCAGGCTGAACGTTCGGTTGTGACAAAGCATATTAGAAATATCCTAAAAGATAAAGAATTAGATGCTACTTCAGTATGTGCAAAATTTGCACATACTGCCGACGATGGAAAAATATATCAAGTGCAATTCTATAATCTTGATATGATTTTATCGGTTGGTTATCGGGTTAATAGCAAAAAAGCAACTATTTTTCGCCAGTGGGCAACTAAAACACTAAAAAGCTATGTTGTAGATGGTTTTGCTATAAACAAAAACCGAATTGCTAAAAATTACGAACAGTTTTTAAGCATTGTAGAAAACATTAAAAAGATTTTACCTGTAGGGTCTAGTGTGAACGCGGGAGACGCCATTGAACTTATATCGCTTTTTGCGGATACTTGGTTATCGCTTGATGCTTACGACAAAGGCATTTTACCAAAAGGAAAATTAACAAAAAAGAAAGTTGAGTTAACTGCAGAGAAAATTACCGATAGTTTAAATAAACTAAAAGCAGAGCTTATTCATAAAAAAGAAGCCACTAATATTTTTGGTACGGAAAGAAGCAAGGGTTCTGTGGCAGGAATTGTTGGTAATGTAATGCAGACTTTTGGCGGTAAGGAATTATATGAAAGCGCAGAAGAAAAAGCGGCACATTTGTTATATTTTATAGTTAAAGATCACCCATTTATCGATGGCAATAAACGATCGGGTGCTTTTGCGTTTGCTTGGTTTTTAAGACAAGCGAATATTCTAGATACTAAAAAGATAACTCCTTCCGCGCTTACCGCACTTACAGTTCTTGTGGCAGAAAGTAGCCCAAACCATAAGGATAAAATTCGTCAACAATTACAGGTTTTACGTGACAAAAATTATCTTGAATTTATGGGTAGAGGTGTATACAGAGTTAGATAGTTGACTTTACCTAATACTTGATCAAAGATCGAGTATGGACATAAGTAGAGAACTTGCAATTCAAATATTAAAATATTTGCACCAGCATCCCGATTTTTATTTTCCATTCCTCGTAATGAACCATGAATATGCTGAAGAGGATGATAATTTTGTGGAAATTGAACCGGATGAGTGGGAGAATCTTCAAGAAGATGACAAATACCAAACATTTCAACTCTGGGAAAACTTGCAAGATTTATATGAGGAGACGATTGAATTAATAATAGCAAGGGGTTTTATTGAAAAAATAACCAATAAATCTTTAGAGCTACACGTTGCAGAATTAGTAAAAAGTTATAGAAAGGATTACAGGGAAAAATTACCAGAGAGCAACAAAATAGAAGAATATGGACTAAATGAGTTTATTGGTGGAAAGGCAGAAGCTTATGGAGAGTGTTTGAGTTTAATAAAAAGTTACAGAAAATAGTTTAAATTAGTAAAAGCCATTCCTCACCTAGCAATGACCATCCTTGCTAGGTGTGTGGTTAATCTATTTTATACATAAATATAGAATACCCAATTTTTGCTGTGGGTTCGTAGGCATTTAGCCAGTTATACTGCGTGGTACTTCCTTTAAAATCTTTTATGGCGTTAGCTCCGCCGTTTTGGAGTAGTAGCGTAGAAGAAGTCATTGTTTGCCCTAAGTTGTAGAATTTAAGAGAAAGGCGTATTATATATGTATGGTTAAAAATGTAACTAAAATCAATCAAAAAAAGTATAGAAACGCCATTATTTTCTTTGCAAAAAGGATTCAGAATGGCACTTTGGGTAAGCTCAAAATGATGAAGCTTTTATATTATCTAGACTTTGATTTCTTTGAAAAATATGGCCGTTCAGTTACTGGTGATGAATATCTTCGTTTTGAAAACGGACCTGTACCTCGTATGGCAGAAAAAATTCTTAAAGAGATGGATGGGCAAGAGATAAAAATCACTAAACGAAAAATTGGAAATGGATATAATGATCAACAGCACATCGAAGTTTTAGTGGCTGATTTTGATGTAAATGTTTTTGAAAAAGAAGAATTGTTAATGCTTGAAGAAATTGCCGTTAAGTGGGATAAATTTACTGGATCAGAAATGAAAAATGCCAGTCACGGTGAAGCTCCGTGGATTGCTACTAAGCCAAATGAGGTTATTGATTATAATTTATCTCTCTATCGTAACAAATACGGCGAGATGGCAAATATTTGATCAAGAATATTCATGGAGTTGTCTCGGCATAATGATATTGAAAAAGATTTCAGAAACTTGCGACGGTTTCCAACTCCACAAGAATCGTTAGAAGCATGGGAACGTCTTTTTTGCCTAAAGGGTATTAAAGAAACACCCGGGATTGATCTGTTTCCTGGGTTTGGTGGGTTAAAAATATATAAAGGAAGAGTTATTCCTTTGCGAGAAAATATTGGCAAATCAAAAGGATATAGAGTTATTTTTCAATTAATTAAGGGAGAATCATACAAAATCCTTGTTTTCTCTCGTCACGGTATATATCACAATGAGTATGATTTGATTCGTATGGTAAAAGATCGGCTATAAATTTAAAACAAAAAATCCGCCAAAAGGCGGGTTCTTTGTTAGCGTCTGGCTACAGCTTGAAAGCTGTGAGAGGGCGAACCCTCCAAACGCTATAATTAGTATGGCAAATATTGTGGTAAAAGTCAAAGTTATCTAAGACATTAAAACCTATCGAAGTGGAACTTCGATAGAAAGAGAAATATAAGTCTTTTTTAATCAATTTTAAAAACAAATATAGAATACCCAATTTTAGTTACGGGTTCGTAATCGTTTAACCATTTATAGAACGTTGTATCACCTTGGAAGCCTTTGGTGGCGGTGGCTCGGCCGTTTTGTAATAGAGTAGCCGAAACTGCTAGCCAGCCGTGGCGTTGCGAAGTATCGTTAGCATCTAAACGTTCATATTTATTGCCTAAATAATATTCTGGGTTGCCACCGCCAAAATAATCTAGTTTTATTTTTTCTATATTATTTTCATTAACAAAATTTGTTAAACGTTTTAAATCTTGCCCCCAATCTAGGTTGGAATCTACCGCATATTTATAACCGTTATCTGGGCCACTAGCGAATTCGTTATAGTACGAAAGGTAATAGGGGTAAGTGCTTAGTGTTTCCATACCAAGCCATATGGCAAAAATACAAACAACTAAAACTTTTATTGGTTTTAAACCAGTTTTAACCCAGCTAGAAATTTGCCCAGCTGTAAGCATATATATAAATGGAAAAGTTGGCAAAACATGTCTGACTCCAATATTTAAGTTTCCTTTTATGCTTAAACCCCAATAGATAACTATAAAAGTTAGCCAGACAAATTCGGTAAAATTGTTACTAATCCAAAATTTAATTGATGACCAACGCCACTTATTTCGCGGCAAAACAGAAATAACAGCGAGGGCTATTAAAGCTAAAATGGGAATGGGTTCTTTAAGCAGATAGATTATGGGGAAATAACTTTTCCAAGCAACAGAGGCCACATCGCCCATATAATAAGTTGTGTTGCCACCGCCGGTTCTTTGAAAAACCATCAAAAGCCCAAGCGAATATTGAGCGTAGGGGCGCAGTAATGGTTTATCCGTCATCCAAATAACAGCATTAGCCAAAGGTTTAACTGGGTAAGAACGCAAAGTAAATGTTGTATCGGCTTTTTGCCTTTCGACGGGATATTTCCAGACGTGAAATTGGTAAACTGGCCAGACTAGCAAATAGCCAATAGTAAAAATAGCCACTAGGGACAAGATAAGTCGCGAGAAAGAAATCTTTTTTGAAACTATCCAATAAACGAGTCCCGTAAAAATAAATAATGGCACCAAAATTATTAAAGAAAATTTTAAAAGTTGAGCCACGCCAAACGCTAAGCCAGCAAACAATAAATTCTTTTTTGTTTGATTGTTTATAAACTTAACAAAAAAGTAAGTACCTAAAACAAAAGCGAATGAGGCGGCGACATCGGTGGTTACATAACGGCCATGCGCCATAATGTTGGGCGAAAATACAGTTAAAAATAATGCAAACAATCCGGTTTTACCGCCGTATCTTTCTTTTGCCCATATATAAACCACAATGCCTAACAAAACAAAGATAAGCATTACAGCGAGCCTGGCATTAAAAATTATCTTGTCGGGGTTGTTTCCGCTTTCATAAAGAAAGTGCGTGCCAAAAGTCCATTGGCCGTTGATATCATTCTGCCAAGAATAATGCCCTGCATCAAAGTTAATTTTTTTAAATAATAGGGGAATTGCCGCCAAATCTTTCATCAAAGGCGGATGTTCTGGGTTTAAGCGCATATCTTTTTGCGTTAGGTAGGAATAGCCAGCCGAAACATGAGGCGATTCATCGGTGGTTACAGAATCGTTTTTGACCGAAAAAACGGCTAATATTAAAGCCGAAGTAATTATTAACCCAGCAAGAATATTATATTTTAAATTTTTCATTGTATTCGTATCGCTTTAAATGTTATCAAGTTAGCTTCGTGCGCCTTGGGATATTTGGCCATTATTTTTTGGAATAATTCTGGGTCGTATTTTGTTAAAACGATAGTCGCATCGGTTAAATTTAAGGGGATAGAATCAATTTCGGTTGTGTTTAGGTATTTTATATTTTGTTTGTGCGCCAAAAACATTATAGGTTGAGCCTGTATAGAAACGCCTTTTATTATAGAGCCAGTTTCGTTAACTACTACATATTTTTGAGTTTTAGAGTCTAGACCATTTAAGTAATTGGCAATATGGGTTAAGCGAGTTTCGAAACTAGTTATAACCTGCATTTTGTTGGCCCAAACAACAAAGTAAGTTCTAAATTCCCAAACGCCACATAAAATCAAACTTAGTAAACATAAGTAAGTAAATTCTTTTTTAATGCGCTTTATGTTTTTTGAATTGTGATCTAATTTATTTTGAGCCCAATTATAAAAATTATTTAAGCCTATAGCCGACATAATAAATACAGCCGGCATGGCGCCTAAAGCACGCAAGGCGTGGGGCGCACCTTCGGGTGCAAGAAAATTGGGCAATAACATTACAAAAAACCAAGAAATTAAAAAGAAATTTCTATCCGAGGTAAAACGTCTTAATACAGAAGCAAGGCCAATAATAAAACCTAGGCCAAAAGGCCAAAAAAGTTCAGGCCTAGTGGAAAGATTGTGTCGCCAGTTAGCGTCGCCGTAAATATTAAACATACCCAATGTTTTTACTGCAGATTCAGCGAAAGCCTTTGCGGGTGAGGCAGTTTTAAAAATAGAAACATCACCGGCCCGGCCAAAAAAGTCGGGAATATTATTAAAGTAGTATAAAGCGAGGGGAGACATCACTATAAAGCCTGCTATAGAAAACCATAAAACAGATTTTAAAATAAACTTTTTGTTGTAATCCTTTTTAACAAGAAGCATTAAAAAAACTAAAAGTATAAGAAGGGGAGATAATCGCCAAGAAATATATGTATGAAAGCCTAAACCGTAAATTAAGCCTGAAACAATAATTAAATATCGATTTTGTTTTAAAATTCCAGACCAAAAGAAATAAAAAGCCCAGACTAAAACAAACGGTAGCATAATTGCCCGAAAACCTATGCGCGAAAAATTAACCGCCCAAAAACTTATCGCCATCATATAGCTAGAAAGCAAAGCTATGCGATCGCCCCATAAAACTCGAGTTAGTAAAAACAAGCCTAAAACGGTAAGAACGCCAAATATTCCCGAAACTATTCTTAAAGCCCAAGGGTAAGCACCAAAATGGTTAACGCTTATGGATTGAAGGTTTATAAATAAGCCTTCTCGGCCATAGTTTTCGGGATAAAAAATTTTCCAATCTTTATAGGCTAAAGCCTCTAAGGCATTTACACCATTAACTGCTTCGTCGGGGTATAAACCCGATGGAGTTTCTTTGATTTGATAAAATCTAAAAAAAACAGAAACAGCTAAAATACCTAACAAAGTCAAAAAGGTTATTTTCTTCATTTAAAGGTTTAGATATATGCTATAATAATATCATCTTATGGACGAAATTTCTAAAGAAAACATATTAAACCCAGAAGCTTCAGAAACAGAAGTCGCGCCCGAGGTTTTGTTGCCCCAAGAAAATATTGAGGCACAGGTTGCGCCAGAAATTTCAGCACAGGAATCTGGAGAACTTCCAACTGCTCAACCTCAGGTGGCAGACGATCAAAATACTGATGCCGCAGAAGTGCAAGAGGAAGTTTTATTGGATGAAGAAATACAGCAAGAAGTTTTAGATGTAGCGCATTTACCCCAAGAAGAAAAATTGGTGCATTTAAAAGAAGTAGCTCAAAAAACTAGTTTGGAAAAGGCTATTCGTATGGTTAAGAATATGAATGATCCTTGGTTGGAAGATAAATTTCACGATGAATTGAAAGACGATCCAGATTTTAGAATGAAGCTAGAAGAATTGGGCAAAATAGAAAAACTATAACTCTCGCCAATATAGCTAATTAATACTAATATGGCGAATCAGATCAGAATTTATATGCCTTATTAGTATATTCGCGTAGATTTGTATATTAGCGAAAACTAATGTCTGAGATTTTATTGGGTTTTTTCCCTAGCGTTGGTTTATTGTTCGGCTTATTTTTAGCCGGGCTTATTGTTTTTTATCTGGTTGTTGGCTCCATTAAGAATCGCGGGCGGGTAGCTCGCGGGCTTAATATGGAGCTTTTTTTAATTTTGATTCCCCAAGATGAATATTTAGAGCCTGGGCAAAAACCTAAAACAGACAAAGAAAGAACTCAGCCTATGGAACAGCTCTATTCTGTGTTTGCTTCTATGATGGAAAAAGGCTCATGGAGAATTTTTGAATTTGGCCAGCCCTATTTGGTTTGGGAAATTGCCTATATAAAAAATGAAATTAGGTTTTATGTTTCTGTGCCTGCTAGATATAAAGATATGTTGGTAAGGGCGGTGCATTCTGTTTCTTCGGAAGCTGTGGTTGAACCCGCGCCCGACTATAATATTTTTATACCAGAGCAGGGTGGCGGGGTAGCCGCTTCTTATTTAAGAACGCGTCGCAGTTCTTTTTTACCTATAAAAACATATCAAGATTTAGAAGTTGATCCTTTAAATGAAATTGCTACGCATTTTTCAAAACTAATAGATAACGAAGGCGCGGTCATGCAGATTTTAATGCGGCCATCTCCTAAAAAGTTTAATAAAACAGCTTTTAAAATTACTAAAAAAATGCAGGAGGGCTATTCTTTCGATAAAGCCTTTCATTTGGTTAAAAAATCGTGGCTGGCTCCGTTTAAGGTAAAAGCAGAAAAGGCTAATCCTGTTTTAACTCCCCAAGATCAAGAAATTATAAAAGGCATAGAAAACCATGCCGCTAAGCCTAATTTTGAGGTTAATATTCGTTTAGTAGCTTCGGCCCCAACCGAAGAACGGGCCGAACTCATATTAAAAGATTTTGAAACTTCTTTTAATCAGTTTAATTTTCCTAATTTAAATGATTTTTCAGAAAGCAGAGAAAAAAAGAAAAATATTATTTTTGAATTTAGCTTTAGGCTTTTTGATGAAAATAAAAAAATAATTTTAAGTTCCGAAGAACTGGCCAGCATCTATCACCTGCCTCATCAAGGTATTAGAGTGCCAAAAATTAAATGGTTGAAAGCCCGTTCGGCGCCTGCGCCTTGGGGCATGAATGATGGGCCGTATTTGGGCTGGAATGAATTTCGTTCAGAGCAAACTATTGTCAGGATTGCTCCAGACGATCGTAGAAGACACTCTTATATTATTGGTCAAACCGGAACCGGTAAATCTACTTTGTTGCAAGAAATGATCCGCCAAGATGTAGAAATGGGTAATGGTATTGCGGTGTTGGATCCGCACGGTGATTTAGTTGAATATACTTTATCGCATATTCCACAACACAGATGGAAAGATGTAATTTTGTTTGATCCTTCCGATATAGAACGCCCGATTGGCATAAATATGCTGGAAGCGGCCAGCACCGAAGAAAGAGATTTTGTGGTTCAGGAAATGATGTCGATCTTTTACAAGTTATTTCCGCCCGAAACTATGGGGCCGATGTTTGAACATAATATGCGAAATGCCATGCTTACGCTGATGGCCGACGAGGCTGACCCCGGCACTTTGGTGGAAATTCCAAGAATTTTTACCGATAAAGAATTTCAAAAAAATAAAGTAGCCAAAGTCACCGATCCCATAGTTAAATCTTTCTGGGAAAAAGAAATGGCTCAAACCAGCGATTTTCATAAATCGGAAATGTTGGGTTATTTGGTTTCCAAAGTGGGCCGGTTTATAGAAAATGGCATGATGCGAAATATTATTGGCCAAACAAAATCTGGCATAAATTTTGCCCAAATAATGAACGAGAAAAAAATACTTTTGGCCAATCTTTCTAAAGGCAAAGTCGGCGACGTTAATGCTAATCTTTTAGGTTTAATGATTGTGGGCAAGTTGCAGTTAAATGCTATGAGACGCGCGTATATTAGCGAATCGGAAAGAGTGGATTTTTATTTATACTTAGATGAATTCCAAAATTTTACTACCGATTCTATAGCCACTATTCTTTCCGAAGCCAGAAAATATCGCTTAAGCATGGTAATGGCGCATCAGTATATTGCCCAGCTGACCGATAAAATTAAGGCTGCGGTTTTTGGCAACGTCGGCACCATGATTATGTTTAGGATTGGTGTGGAAGATGCAGAATTTTTAAAACCGCAGTTGGCTCCACTTTTTAATGAGCGCGATTTAATAAATTTAGATAATCATAATGCCTATGTTAAACTTATGTTTAAAGGGCAAACATCGAGGCCGTTTAATTTAAAAACTTATCCGCCGGTTCAGGGCAATGCTGAAACTATAAAAGTTGTTAAGAATTTGTCGCGTATGACTTATGGTAAAGAAAGGGAGGTGGTAGAACAGGAAATATTGGCGCGAGCTAGGTTGGGGCCATCTTTAGAACAGGCTCAACCCCAGCTTCAACCCAACGAACCAAAGTTTAATCTTTAGAGTTCTCGCGAATATAGCTAATCAGCGCTAATATAGTGAATGGTTTTAGATTTGATGTAAATTCTTATTAGCCATATTCGTGTTAATTCGTATATTAGCGAAAAGTATATGATTTTTACAAAAAAAGACGCTTTAAAGGCGCTGTTTCTAGGTTTTTTTGTTTCTATAATGTTGTTGGTAGTTATTAAGAATTTAGATTTTAAATTACCAATAAATAAATATTTGTTGCCGGTTATTATATCGCCCCTGTCGGTGCTGGGGCTATATGCAACTTATAAAATATCTCAAATCTGGAGGCCTTTTGTGTATCAGTTTGGAAAATTCTTTGTAGTGGGTTTATCTAACACATTTTTAGATTTAGGGGTTTTGAATTTTTTAATTTACATAACAAACATTACGCATGGGCTTTATTTTGCTATTTTTAAGGCAATATCTTTTACTTGTGCCGTGGTAAATAGCTTTATTTGGAATAAAAACTGGACATTTCAAAAGCAAGGCAATTTCTTTTTGTTTCTTGTGGTAGTTTCTGGTAGCGCTTTGTTAAATGTCGGCTGGGCTTCTTATATGGTAGACGTGATAGGCGCGCCCGAAGGCATTTCGGCAAAACTTTGGGATAATATTGCCGCCTTAAGTTCGGTATTTTTAGTTTTAACTTGGAATTTTTTGGGTATGAAATATATTGTTTTTAAAAAAAGACTTCCCCCGCCAGTTAATCAGTAATTCTGTAGTTCTTTTATTTATCTAAAAAATTGCTTAAAATAGCCAAAGGAGGAAAATGAAAATCCCAACAGATTTTATAGAAAGTAATTTTTCTGCGGCAGATTTTTTGGCTAATTGCGATGAAGTTTTTAGATTGTATGGGCAAGGCCTAGCCACTATGCCGCCCCGCGAGCAAAATGTAGATGCACTGGGTCGGTTTACTCTAAAAATGCCAGCGAGTATACCGGGCTATACAGGATATAAATTTATAGAAGAGTTGCCATCCGAATCTCAAGGCAAGTTAGGTCAAAGGAGCGCGGTTATAAAAATCCAGCCTGAAAATAATGAAGTCGCGTCAAACGCGATTGAGATGGATGCTGAATATATAACCAATATGCGAACTGGCGCGGCTGGCGCGCTTGGTTTAAAATATTTTGCTCCACAAGTTAAATCTGTTGCCATATTAGGTACGGGAAAAATTTCCAAAGCCGTTGCTTTGTGCCTTGCTGAATTAGGGGTAACTACTATAAATGTTCATAGTCGCAACGCTGAAAATAGAGAAAAATTTAAGCAAGAAATTATCAAACACTCGGTGTTCGATAATATTATACTACATGATTCAATCGCTTCTGCTCTAGTCGATACTCAAGCGATTTTGAGCGCTGTGCCTACACCGGAGCCGATATTGTTTTTTAAAGATTTGCCAGCAGGGGTTTTTATATCAGTTATGGGTGGCGATTCTCGCACGACTCAGCTTGATAAAGAAATAATGATACGGGCAATTGTTATTCCAGATAACGAAGAACAATGTAAAAAAAGTGGTGAGTTTAAACAGGCTTTGACCGAGGGTTATTATCAAGATATAAACTTTGCAAGAATAGATAATCGCGTAGCCAATATAGGTGATGCTTCATTGGGCAGATTAGAACTCGGCGATGGAGTTAAAGTAGCTTATTTTACTGGCCTTGCTGTTCAAGATGTTAATGCCGCCAAAATGGTGTATGAGAAGTTTATAAAAACTGCTTAATTGGTCGATCTTAACAAAAGTCGAAGTAAACAAAAACACTTCGACTTTTTATTTTATTTCATAAACCGCTTCGGCTAAGGTATCTATTTTCTTGGCGTAGTGTTTTGGAGTTGATTCTAGATAATAATAAAAAAGCGGGTTTCTTTGTTTTTCTAAAAATACATACTTGGCCTTAAAATCGTTTTTTAAAACTGTATAGGTATCTACAAGCATCTCTTTGGTGCAAGCAGGGGTGGCACAAGTATATTTAGTGACTTCGTCTACCGAAATATAGTGAAATTTCCAATAGAGATTTTTATCAAAAGAATATTGGAATATAGGATCCATACCCCCAATATAATAATTTTTATTGTTCCAATAAAAAAGCATGGGAAAATCGCTCCAGCGTACATTAAAAACAATATCTTTTGGTTGGGAATTTTCTTTTAGCCATAGTGCCGCTTCTTTGAATTTAGTTGGTTTTATAGCGTTTTCTTTTAAGCTAGTACTATTTTTATAGGGAGTATAAATTGTTAAAAATATTGTGACTAAGCCTGTTATAAAAATAGTTATGTAATATAAACTATTTTTTTTATTTAGTTTAAGTGCTTCGCTTAACACTAACGCAATAAAAATTATGCCAAAAGGAATCCAGATATCGTGCGAACGGCGAGCGGTGGTTAAAGTTAAGATAAAAAATATTATAGATATTATGCCCGAAGATAACATACCAACATTCTCAAGTATGTTGGTATGTTTTTTGATCAGCAAGATTAAAACCACTATGGCAAAAAACCATAGAATCACAAATGCAGAGAAGTTTTGGAAAAGAGTCTGGAGTGCTAAAGGAAAGATTTCTCGCCCAAAAAGAAGTGTAACTTCTTGTTGTTTTTGAAGCATAAGCTCTATCACTTGAATGTAGGCAAGTTTTATGGCTCCAATAGGGTTTGGCCTAGCCAACCAGCCTGTTATGCTACCGGCTAATAAAACCAAGCCTTCGCGCCAGAACCAAGTTTTCTCGATAATTAGTTTAATTAAAAATACTATTCCAAAAACCATCACGGGAATCCAAACTAAGCTTAAATGTATCCATGAGACTAAAAATGAAAGGGTAAAAATTATCATACACTGAGCATACGATCGTATGCTCAGTGTATGTGTTACTTGATTTTTGTGGTGTGTCAGATAATAAAAAATCAAGATGATTAAAGCTAAAGATAAAAGATGCGGCCGCATCATAAGCAGGCGGTTTAATATGTTAGGTGCCGAAACAAAAGCCAGAAATGTCCAAAGCCCAGAATAAACAACATTCAGTTTTTTTAAAACAAAAAACAGAGAGTGTAAAACAAAAAATGTTAACAAAACCCCAGCAAGTTTAATGCCAAGTGTTCCGGAAAAGTAAGAGAAAGGAATCAATAAAATATGAAAACCATACCAAAGGTCGGCAGAATATTGTTTGATGGTCGAAAACTGTGTCCAAGGAAATTCTTTAAAAGTTATTCCTTCGGTGCGGTAAATTTTAGCGTGCGCAATATGATAAAAAGAATCGGGGTCGGGGATATTGGGTGAGGAAAAATTAAAAACTATTGAAAGTAATAAAAAAAATAAAACTGGAATTAGAGTTTTCATAAAACTTTGAAAACAATTTCTAAGCTATTTCTAGCATCAAAAACTTTATCGAAATGTTTATTGGAATCTAAAAATTTATAGAGCATAGGATTTCTGGCAGGTTCCACAAATATATATTTTGCTTTAAAGTTATTTTTTAACGAATCGTAAACCGTGCTTACAGCACCTTCTTGGCAAGGGTTAGCACCACAAGTGTAGGCTTCGCCATTCACCATTAAGATTTTATCTATCTCTAAAAAGTAATGCTGTAGATATAAGCTTTTATTGTTTGAATATTCGAATATTGGATCCATGCCATTTATAAAATGATTATGTTGGTTCCAAAAAAACATAAAAGAAAAATTATCCCAACGAGTATTAAAAACAATATCTCCTTTTTCACTATTTTCTTTGAGCCAGTTGGCAGATTCCTTAAACATATTTTGTGGTGGCAAGCCAGAAATGTAACCAGAAACAATTCTTAATGTTTGAGCGCCAAAACCAATTATTACCACAAAAAATATAGTTAAAAATATTTTTTTAAACTTTAAATATATTTCGTTATTTTTTAAAACCATAGAAAAAGCTACTGCAGCTAGTAATATAGAAAATAAAACCCAGATATCGGCAGTACGGCGGGCAAAAGTATAAAACAATACGCCAAAGATTATAAAAAAGGTAACTAAACTCCATATAACGGTTTTTTCTTGATTTTCTAAACTAATTTTTCTCTTTCTTAAAAAGATTGCCAAACTAACAATGCTTGCTATAACAATTAAAGATATTGGTAAAATTTCGAATAAAAGTATACTTAGATCATTGCCAGGACGAAGTTCTGTGCCAAATCTTAAAGGTGCGTTATTTAACTTTTCTAAACTTAGTTGAATAACCTGAATATAGGCAAGTTTTAGGGAAGATAGAGCGTTTGGCCTTAAAATTACACCAAAAATTAAACCAGCGAATAAATAAATATTATTTTTAATTTCCCAACGCTTTTCGAATATTTTTTGGAAAATAAAAATAACAAAAGCTATAAGCAGGGGTAACCATAAAAGAGAAATATGTATAAATGAAGCTAGAGCCGAAGTAATAAAAATTGATTTACCAAATTTCTTTTGTACTAACAAGTAGAATATTATAGCTAATAAAGCCAAGGTTAAAACATGTGGGCGAAGCATCATTAATCTAAAATGAACATCAGGTACAGAAAAAAAGAAAAATATAGTCCATAGAAATGGCCAGCGAATATTAAATTTTTTAAATATAAAATAAACTGCAAATAGTGCGAAAAAAATAATAGCTACAGTTGCAAGCTTAATTCCCAAAAGAAGATCTGTAAAGAAAGTGAAAGGAATAAGTAATATATGGAAACCATACCAAATATCGCCACCTAGTTTCCCAATAACGGAATTTTCCAGCCAAGGAAAATCGCTATTAAAGATTCCTTGAGTTTGATAAATCCAAGCGTGTCTGATGTGGTAATAATTATCTATGCCGACAGTAGGCGGGTAATAAAAAGCAAAAAAAACAGCCAAGGCCAGCAAGGCAGCAATCGGCAGAATTTTGTACAAATTTTCTTTATTCATTCATTTTGAGTATAGCAACCAAGGCTTGTGGTAGTTCAAGACAATTACTCTTCCAATTTATATGGCCGAGTCCATGCAGAGTTATAAGTTCCGCGCTAAGCTTGTCGCGAATAATTTCGGAGAATCTAAAAGGAACGCTGGGGTCATCAGTAGAATGTATAGCTACTATTCTTTCTTTAGCACGAGCTTGCGATCGCAAGCTCGTGCTAATTTGGTCAGTTATTATTGATCTTTTTATTTTTTCGTAATCAAGCGGTTTTTCGGTAAATGTTTTTAAGGGCTTAAAGTTTAAAGATTCAGAAAAACCGCCTACCAAAACAACTCCGCCAACTTTTTGGTTTTCGGGCAAAGCTTCTAAAAATCTTAAAATAGTTATAGTGCCTAAACTATGGCCGACCAAAAAAGTGTTTTCATCGCACTCGCCGATAAGTTGTTGAATATGCGAAAGCCATTTCTCCAAGGTTGGGTTATCGGCTTCGGGCATCTGGGGCACCGCAATATCAAATCCTTTAGCTTCCAATTCTTTTTTAAGCCAAGGGAGCCAATTGTCTTCGGGCGTGGCATCGTAGCCGTGAATAATAAAAACTCTTTTCATTTTTAATAAAAATTTTAAGCAGCTTCTTTTTCCTCTTTAATAGCTTGATCCTGTTGCGGGGTTGGAATCGGTTGAGGCACATCACGTTCATCCCAAACATATTTTTCGCTCCAAACATCACGGGCATACTGGAGGCATTCGGCCGAAGTCTCGGGAGAGCCTCTAAGATAAGTAGCAGCTTTTAACACCAAACTATGCACGCCAGCCTCGCGACGTTCTTTGGAAGATCGAGTTGTATCTTTGGCCTTTAAAGAAAAATCGGAAGCGCGGTCGCCCAGTTTAAACGGTACCCACATTTCTTCTTCTATTTTTGACCCTGCCCATGCTACTCTTAACTCCTCAGCTGTTAATTCAACACCCATTTCCTGCGCTACTTGCCAGATTTCATCTCGCAAATGTTCTAAAAATATTTCTTTTTGTCCCTCTGAATGTTGTTCTATTTCCATATTTTAATTTTTTTCAATATTCCAATATTCTTGAGAATGTCGGAGTGTTGTTGTTAATTTACAAACTTAAATTATTGAAGTCCCACTTCGATAAATTTATTCTAAATACTTTCTACTTTTGAGTTTTTCTGGCAGTAAATCTTCTTTGGTATATTTTTCATAACCCTTGCCGTAGCCGAGCTCTTTCATTAATTTTGTTGGAGCATTGCGGATTTTTAAGGGGATAGGCAAGTTGCCTAATTTTTTAACATCGCTCATGGCTTCTTTGTACGCGTCGTAAGCTCTGCGGTCTTTCTTACATTGTGCCAGATAAACCACACCATGCGCTAGGTTGATGCCGCATTCGGGCAGACCGATGGTCTCGCAAGCCCGAAAAACATCGTTAGCTACAACTAGCGCAGTAGGTTGGGCAAGCCCTATATCTTCGCTAGCAAATACCACCATTCTGCGCGCAATAAATTTCGGGTCTTCGCCACTATCTATCATTCGGGCTAGATAATAGATGGCGGCATCGGGTTGGCTCGCTCGCATGCTTTTTATAAAGGCGCTTATGGTGTTGTAGTGTTCTTCGCCCTTTTTGTCGTAGCGTAAAAATTTAGATTGCAAGGCATTTTTTAAATTTTCTAGCGTGATTTTATGGTAAAGCTTATTGGTATTTTCCAAAAGGCCAATAGCTTGCCTTGCGTCACCGTTAGCCATGGCAATTAACCATTCTTTGGCTTCGCTATTTAATTTTAAACCGGTGCGATTAATTATTTTTTCCATTTCTGCATTAGAAAATTCGTTTAAAATAAAAACTCGCAGACGCGAGAGCAGGGGAGATATAATCTCAAAA
Organism: bacterium; assembly: GCA_030697795.1. Taxonomy (NCBI): domain Bacteria; species bacterium. The sequence continues at coordinate 40,053 of JAUYOV010000001.1, read as the reverse complement.
CTTGGGTTTTCGGTGGTGGCGCCTATCAGCGTCAACTGACCCGACTCCACATAGGGCAATAAAAAATCTTGCTGGGCTTTGTTAAAGCGGTGTATTTCATCAAGAAATAAAACTTTAGCCTGCATAATGGCAGACCTTCGACGTTGGCCATTTTCTTCACTGAGAATTTTTTTAATATCATCTTTGCCGGCCGAAACGGCCGAAAGTTCGTAAAATTTAGCATCTAAGGCATTGGCATAAATTTTAGCGAGCGTGGTTTTGCCAACTCCAGGGGTTCCCCATAAAATAAACGAGAACAAATGCTTTTTTTCTATAGCAACCCGTATCGGCTTGCCCAAACCAACCAAATGTTCTTGCCCAACAAAATCATCTAGGTTTTTTGGGCGGATTTTAGAAGCTAGGGGTTCCATAGACTTTGGTTTCAGATTAGCCCTTTTCTATTAAAAAATCCAGATTTGATGCTATAATGCAAAAGAAATATTTATGCGAAAATATATTTTAAGTGGCTTAATTTTTCTAGGGTCCGCGGTCTTTTGGGTGCAAAATGTTAAACATCCAGTGTTTAACATAGTTAATACAAATCTTACGGCCACAGTTAAAAATACAATTAAGCAAAGTGTCCCTTATGTTCAAATAAATGATACAAAAATTTCTGTAGAAATTGTCGAAACTCCAGCCGAAGTTCAAAAGGGTTTGTCGGGGCGTACTAGTCTGGATGCATCAAACGGAATGTTGTTTATATTCTCTAAGGCCGATTATTATAACTTTTGGATGCCAGATATGTATTTCCCTATAGATATTATTTGGATAAACAACAATCAAATAGTAGATATTAGCCACAATGTTTCTAATAAGTTTGATCCGGCGAACCCAAAATTTTACTTGCCCATTAAAAAAGCCAACTATATTTTAGAAGTTAACGCAGGGTTTAGCAAAAAGAACAATATTAAAATAGGTAATACCATTTTTTTGAATAATGTTAAATAGCGAAATTAAAATTAAACCTATAACTGACGACGAAAAAGAAATTTGGAATAGTTTTGTTATAAAAAATTACCCCCCCATAGGTAGTTTTATGCTTTCGTGGGAGTGGGGTAGCTTTCAAACCGCACTGGGGCGAAAAACCGAGCGTTTTAAAATAACTTCGGGTGAAAATATTGTTGGTTTTTTTACTTTGATTTATTGCAATTTACCCTTAAAACAATCTTATGGTTATATTCCGCGCGGTCCAGCGCTTGATTTAAATTTTTTTAATACAAACGAAAAAATAGGCGACCTTTTTAAATCTTTACAGGTGTGGGTTAAAGAAAATTTCCCGCAATTTATTTTTGTAAGATTCGAACCGCCCATAAAGGAGAGATTTAAAATAAAGGGTCTAGCAGTTTCTTTTCCAGAATACTATATTCAGCCTCGCCGCAATTTGGCTATTAACTTAAATAAAACCGAAGAAGAGATTTTAACCGAATTCCATCCCTCTAATAGGGCTAACGTTAGAAAAGCCGAAAGAAAGAACGTAACCGTAGAAACAAAAGAATCTTTAAATACAGAGGAATTAAACCAGTTTTTTAATTTAGCTAAAGATACAAGCTACAGAAACAACAGCAAGCATATTTTTCCTGATATGAGTTATTTTGAAACTATACAAAAAATTGCGCTTAGTGTTAAAAAAGCCAAAAAGAATGATCTATCAATTTGTTTTTTTGTGGGTAAACACGAGGGTAGGGTGGGAGCCATAAATATGGTTTTATTTTTTGGCGGAACGGCAACTTATTTGTTTGGCGCTTCGGCAACTTTAGAACTTCCTTCAAAAATAACTACGTATTTGCATTGGTACGGCATTAAGGAATCTAAAAAAATGGGTTTTAAGTATTACGATCTGGGCGGTATAGATGAAAAGCTGTGGGCTTCGCTAACTACGTTTAAAAGGCGTTTTAAAGGTGAAGAATTTGAATACATCGGCAATGTAGACATAATTATAAAACCTTTATTTTACAAACTGTTTAATTTAGCCAGAAAAATTAAGAAATCAATATAAAAACAAAGGCTCTCACCTCTGTTCGTGCACGGTGGCTGCGGGACCTGGATTCGAACCAAGATACCCTCCTTCAAAGGGAGGTGTCCTACCATTAGACGATCCCGCAATATGAGAGTATAATAGCAAAATAAGGCAGTAAATTCAATCAAAAGTTCTTTAAAACCCTAAACTGGAGGAATTGCTATGAGCGAAATTGGCGTGCAGGAGAGCTTGTTTGGCGAGTTGTTTCAAAAGATATCCCAATCCATTTGTTGAAGCGACCTTGGCTCAGTTTATACCTTTCCTATAAAAGGGAGTCTTTTTTATATACCCAATCTTCTGTAGATCATATTTTTAAGCAAATACCCACTTCTTGACTTGATACCCCTATAGGGTATATCCTTATTAAATAAGTTAAATAGATTTATTGATGAAAAACACTTTTAAACAAGCTTCTATTGTTTTTTCAATTCTCACCGTAATAGGTGCGGTTTTGTTTTGCGCATTTTTCTCAGTTTTTTCTATGGATAATATGGCATCAAGCCATGATAAGTTTACGTCTCATATTTTCCATGCTAAAGAATTAGTATTAGCAACTACCATTTTAAGTACTCTATCTTTAATCATTTTTCTATTTTCGACATTAAGTTTAATAGCATTATCTTTTTTCCAACTTAATATATTAAGTTATTCAAAATGGAAGTACTGGAGTAACTTATATATAGGTGAACCCAAAATCAGAAGTTGGCTATCTTTGTTTGAAGTAAGTCCAAACTTTATAAAACCGACATAATAACATCGTTTTAGTTATGTTTTTATGTCGGAAAATCCTTGTATAGTGCAAGGATTTTTTTGTTAAAAAATTAAAAAATCACATAAACAAATGAAAGAAAAATTAAAAAATATTACACAGAAAATAAAACAACGCCATCCACCCACACTTACGTTATTATCGGTTTTGGTCTTATCTATTATCGTAACTATTTTTATGCTTTTTCCCCTTGTAAACAAAGCAGAAGTAACTAAGGCAGACAGTACAGAAACAACCACTCCATATAACCCTTTAAATGATACCTCTATTGTTGGAATAGTGGGGACAGATGATAACAATAAATTAAATAATTCTTGGCCTGGAGAAATTATTTCTTCGGAAGTATCACAAATACAACCCCAACGGGAAGGTGTAATTATTGATTGGAAAGTACGTATTGGAGATACTGTTTCAGTTGGAAAAATCTTAGGAAAAATATCTGCTGCGCCAGCCACGCCCGAGCTGATTAAAATGCTGGCTGAACAAGCCGAAGCGGCTAATCGATCTAAGGCGCAAGCAAGTATAGCCGATGAATTTTCATCCAAAGAGAAAAAACGTCTTGATGCCTTAAAAAATGCTCTTAGCGGCAACAATACTTCAAGTTCTGATCTTTCTTTTATGGCGCTTGATGGTATGCGTAAAAAAGTAGTATCTAAAAAAAACACTGTCCGATCTTTTATAGAAAGAACACTTTCAAATCATGTTAGTGTTTTAACCAATTTTACCGATTGGCGATATCTCCGTTTTGGTGGACTAAATCCACAATATGGAATTTATAGCCCAAATATCCAAAGCGCTTATGAAACTGCACTTCTTAAATTAGCCGATAAATTAAAAAATTCTACCGATTTACCCATAGAAGATGCGGAAAATTATTTTTCACTTGTAGTACAGCTTGCAAATAATTCTGGAAATTTTGCAGGAGATTCAGCTGTAAACGAATTTAAACTATCTGCTATTGAAGATGGAAAAGAATTTTTAGATACGCTTTCCGATTACAGAATGACTCAAGCCGAACTAGATGACAAAGAAACTGAATATAAAATTATGGTGAATGAAGGAGGGTCGGCGATTGAAAAAGAGAGGCTAATGGCGCATGCAGAAGCAGATGCGGCAGAGGTAGCGTACAACACAGTGGCCAGAGAAATTAACGGCGGATCATACATTATATCTCCGCGGGCAGGTACTGTATCGGCAATTTATAGAAAAGTTGGCGATCTTGTTGACCCTACCATGCCGATTGCCGTTATTTCTGGGTTCAATGATAGCAATCTTATTGTAAGAATGAATATTCCAAACAATATTGTTAAACCTAAAAAGGGAGATGAAATTTCAGTCGTTCGCCCTGGATTTCCAAGAGATGTATATAAAGCCAAAATACTTGGCGTTGGTACTACCCTTAACGAATCAGGTTCATATATGGCTGATGCCGTCCTTATCGATAAAGTTAATTGGCCAGCCGGAGCCTCGGTGCGCGTTATTGCTCCAGAAAATTCAAGTACTCCTATTATTAAGCTTTCCTCAATTTTGTGGAATGAAGCAGGCCTGCCTTATATGTTGGGGGTATCTGAAGGAGGCAGGATATTCATTAAAAAGATAACTATTGGCCGTACTCTGGGTGCATCGGTAGAGATATATAGCGGAATTAAAAATAGTGATCACTATCTAATAAACCCAACACCCGATATTAAAGAAGATATGTTGCTCGAAGACATATTGCCCAAAGAGAGCAATATGGATCCTTCTAATAAAAAAGACAAAGAAGAATCAATGGGCGGAATGGAAATGTAATAAATAAAAATATGTTTAATAAAATAATTTCATGGTCGTTAGGCAATAAAATTTTTGTGCTTCTTATTGCTGGATTTATGACAGTAATAGGTATTTGGAGTGTCGCCACAATGAAAGTAGATATTCTTCCAGATATAAATAAACCTACAGTTACAATTTTTGCAGAAAACCCTGGCATGGCTTCGGAAGAAATAGAAAAGTTGGTCCTTAACCCGATTGAATCAGTTATAGCTGGCGCTCCGGGCATTGAGAGATTAACAGGGAATGCATCGTATTCTCAAGCGACTGTTAATATTGAATTTGCTTGGGGAAGCGATATTTTGCGTAACAGACAAATAGTGCAAGAACGCTTAACACAAGCTGTGTTACCGCAAGGCGTAAAACCTATACTTGGTCCATCGACTTCTCTTTTAGGAGAAATAATGTGGGTAGGAATCAATTCTTCTGATTCAAATATAACCCCAATGGAACTTCGAACACTTGCGGATTGGACAATTCGTCCAGCGCTTCAAAAAACACCAGGTATAGCCAGCGTGCTTGTTATGGGTGGAGATGTTCGCGAATGGCAAATAAATATTAACGCCGAACGTATGCGGCGTTATGAAATAATGTTCGACGATATTCGCAAAAGCATAGAAAATACTTTAACAAACAGAAGTGGCGGTTTAGTTACGCAAGACGAAAAAGAATATTCCATACGCATTCTTACTGCTCCTACTGAAATTTCAAATTTACAAGAAGTAGCTATTGGCCGCAGTATGACAGGATCAAGACCTATTCGTATTGGAGATATTGCCTCTGTAATTGAAGGCGCTAGCCCTATCCGTGGTAGCGGTGGCATCGATGGCAAACCAGGCGTTATTTTGCGAGTTATTAGACAACCCGACGCACAAACAATAAATGTTACAGATGCCATAAACACAACATTTGAATCGTTATCAATTAGTCTCCCAAAAGGTGTTGAATTGCATTCAGATCTTTTTAGACAAGAAAAATTTATTAGCGCAGGTTTAGATAATGTTAAAGATGCGCTTAGAGACGGTACGTTGCTGGTTGTACTTATTCTCATTATTTTCTTAATGAATGCCAGAACAACAGCTATCACTCTTACAGCAATTCCTTTATCTATTCTTGCTACAGCCATAGTGTTTAAATATTTTGGTTTTTCGGTAAATGTTATGACGCTGGGTGGTATCGCAGTCGCTGTGGGCGAACTTGTTGATGACGCTATTGTTGATGTGGAAAATATTTTTCATCGACTGCGTGTTTGGGTATCGGGCGGTAAAAAAGAAAATCGTGAAGATATTGTTTTACAAGCTTCACAAGAAGTTAGAAATTCAATTGTTTACGCAACCATTCTTGTAGCTGTTGTATTCTTTCCAATATTCCTAATGCCGGGCATAGAAGGCAGGCTCATTATTGCTCTTGGTTCTGCCTATCTTGTTTCTCTTGTGGCATCTATGGTGGTATCGCTTACAGTGACTCCGGTTTTATCTGCTCTTTTGCTTAACGATAAAGCTCTAGCAGGGCACGAAAAAGAAACAAAAATAGTTCAAAAAATTAAAGAACGTATAACTCCATGGATATATTGGTGTATTAAGAATGTAAAAAGTATGGGTGGCGCAATAATTATTGTTTTGCTTCTTACTGTGGGTATGTATTTTTTTGCTGGCAAAGAAGGAATTCCTCCTTTTAATGAAGGCTCTATGGTGGCAATGATTTTTTTACCGCCAGGCACCGCTCTTTCTACAACAAATGAATATGTTACAAAACTTGAGAACGCACTTCTTAAGGTAGAAGGTATTCGCCAAGTTAGTCATATTGCTGGTCGTGCTCCGGCAGACCCTCATGGCGGAAGTGCTAATTCTAGCGAACTACAAATAGCTATTAAAACTGGTTCTGAAAAAGAATACAAAAGAATTTTTAGTAATGTTCAAGCAATACTAGATAAATTCGGCAGTGCAGATTTTAGTTTAGGGCAACCCATAACCCACCGAGTAGAAATGTTAATTTCTGGTGTGCGTGCGCCAATCGTTGTAAAAGTTTTTGGCGATGATCCTGCAAATATGGAACGCGCCGCTAAACAAGTTGTGGCCGAATTAAAAAAACAAAAAGGAATTTCGAATGCGCGTATTCAACAAAATACAGTTGTTCCAGAATTTCGAATTTATGTTGATCAAAACCGTCTAGCAGAATATGGTCTTTCTCCTGGTTCGGTTGCCAGCGATATTGAAATGGGATTAATGGGCGATAAGCTTGGCCAAGTTCGTCTTGGGGCTGCGTCTGTAAATGTTGTGTCGTATTTTGACGCAGAATCTAAAGGCTCTATGGAATCTATCCGCGATTTGTCTCTTCCTTTTAAAGGAGCGGAATCGTTGGGAAGTATAGGTGATGTTCGAATTGAAGGCGGTCGAAATAGTTTAGATCATGAAGGCGGTAAAAGAGTTCTTGTGGTTTCTGCAAATTATCAAGGTTCCGATGTGGTGGGAGCGGTTGATAAAGCAAAAACCGCAATTGAATCACAAAAACTTCCTGTGGGCACCACACTTTCTTTTGAAGGAAATTATAAAAGCCAAAAAGAAAGTTCACAAAGGTTAGCCTTGGTATTTATTGTTGGCATTATAATGATTTTTGGCGTGCTATATCACGCCTTTAGATCAATACCAATTGCGCTTTTGATTATGACCAATATTCCAACGGTTTTAATTGGCGGAATGGTTGGAATTTGGCTTACAGGTGGATCGGTGAATCTTGCGCATATGGTTGGGTTTATTTCGCTAGCAGGAATTGTTTCTAGAAACGGAATAATGCTTATAGGACGTAGCTTAACTTTGGTGCAAAAAGAAGGTCTACCTTTTGCGCCCGAAACAATTGTAAAAGCAACACTAGACAGAGTTGTGCCAGTTTTAATGACATCGTTAGTAACAGCTTTAGCTCTTGTGCCAATTTTAATTTCTGGGCACGATCCAGGCAAAGAAATGCTTCATCCGCTAGCGGTAGTAATATTTGGGGGGCTTGTATCTTCTACTATTATTTCGCTTTTTCTAACCCCTGCCTTGTTTTATCGCTTTGGCAAAAAAGCTGCAACACAACAGTATAAAAGATATGAATCATCAGGATTCTAATAAAACTTAAAATAAATCAAAATGAAACATAATAATTTTTCGCGTGAACCGCCTGTTAATATTTGTGTTTGTGTAATCGTGTAATGTAGTTAATAATTAATTAAAATAAAAATAATAAAATGAAAAACGTAATAATAATTATAATAATTGCCGTAGTTGCTGGTGGTATAGGTTATACAATCAGAGGTTCTAATGGTGGTATGCAAGATAAAAAATTGCAAGATTCAATCAGTATGATGAAAGAACAATCGGGTAGTATTCAAAAAATGGCGGAAATGATGAAAACAAGCGGAACAGTAATGCAAGAAATGGGAATGAAGTATAAAGATGAAACCGCAATTGAAAAAGGTAAAGATTTGCAAGCTGTTGGAGAAAAATATGTTAAAGAAAACGAAAAAGCAACAGAAAGCAGTGCTTCAATGAAAGATATAATGGATAAGTAATCGACAAAGAAATTACAGTTAGCCCAAACAAACTCCGCAAGTTTAAATTGCGGAGTTTGTTTTTAAGTAATAAATACGCTATTCTGTAAAGTACTATGGCTCGAGACGAAGTAATACTAAGGTTCGACGAGGTTTCGTTCGAACATTCCTATGGTAAGCGCCTTCTAGACGAGGCGACTTTTTCGGTGCGTCGTGGAGCCAAAATAACGCTAATGGGTCAAAACGGCGCAGGTAAAAGCACAATCTTCGGTTTAATTACTGGCACATATAAAGCCGAAAGTGGCAGTGTAATAATTTCGCCTAATCTTTCTATTGCTATCGCACGCCAAGTTATTTCTAGAAACGAACTCGATTTAACCGTAACCGAATTTTTTGCCAAAGCTTTCCCAAAAAAAGTTTACGACATCGACCCAAAAATAGATGCAGTTTTAGAAGCAGTTAACCTTACGGCAAAACACGATAAAGTTATAAAAACATTCTCTGGTGGTCAGCAAGCTAGGCTTCTTTTGGCTTTTGCCCTTATTCAAAATCCAGATCTTTTACTTTTAGACGAACCTACCAACAATTTAGACAAACAAGGTATTGAACATTTAACAAAATTTTTAATTGAATATCAAAAAACCTGTATTGTTATTTCGCACGATGCCGATTTTTTAAATTCGTTTACCGAAGGTGTTTTATACTTAGATCTTCATACCCAAAAATTAGAATGGTATGTGGGTAACTACAACGATGCTTTAAAAGATATTACTGCCCGCATAGAAAAAGAAAACCGAAAAAATGCACAGTTAGCCAAACAGATTCAAGAAAACAAAGACAAATCTAACTTCTTTGCCAACAAAGGTGGCCAATTACGTTTGTTAGCCAAACGTATGCGCGAAAAAGCTGCCGAAATGGAAGACGAAATGGTAGATGTGCGTAAAGAAGATAAAACCATTAGGCCTTTTACTATTCCTAACCAAACCGATTTTGTGGGCGAAGCGCTTGCCATAACTTCGCTTGGTATAATAATTAATCATAAAGTTGTAGAGAAAAAAGTAGAAATTTCTTTAAAAAAGAAAACGCATCTGCTTTTAAAAGGGCCAAACGGAATTGGTAAAAGTACGTTACTAGAATGTTTAGCTTCGGGTAAAGCCAAAGGCGCTAAAATTGCGAGTGGTGTAAAAGTAGGCTACTACCGCCAAGATTTTTCTACACTTAATTTTAACGATACAGTTTACGAATCTCTTTCTGCTGTTACCACACACGAAACCAGCCAAGAGGAACTTCGTTCTATTGCGGCCGGTTTTTTAATTACTCGCGAACATATGCACAGTAAAATTGGAACACTATCCGAAGGGCAAAAAGGTTTAGTGGCATTTGCCCGTTTGGTTTTAGAACGCCCAGGCTTACTTATATTAGACGAACCTACCAACCACATAAACTTTAGGCATTTACCCATAATTGCTAAAGCCCTTAATGATTACGAAGGCGCGATGGTTTTAGTTAGTCACGTTCCAGAATTTGTGGCGCAGATACGCATAGACGAAGTTCTGGATTTAGAACGATAACATACCAACAATCTCAAGTATGTCAGTATGTTAATATTGTGGTTTAATATATTTAATGAAATCTAATGAACCAATTGATGTAGTAGTAATCGGCGGAGGGCCGGCTGGTATGATGGCGGCTGGGCGAGCTGCCGAAAAAGACAAAAGCGTTTTACTGTTAGAAAAAAACCAAACTCTTGGCAAAAAACTTTTAATTACAGGCGGTGGCAGGTGCAACGTAACCAACAACAAGCCCAATATCCGCGAAATATTAGCTAAATATAAAGAAAGCGATAAATTTTTGTTTTCGGCGTTTTCTCAATTTGGCGTAACCGAAACAATAGTTTTTTTTGGTAAAAAAGGTATGCAGATGAAAGAAGAAAACGAAGGCAGAATGTTTCCGGTTTCTAACAAAGCTGAAACTGTTTTAAATGTTTTAGTTAAATATATAAAAAATGCAGGAGTAAAAGTTAAAACTAATTCCGCAGTTACAAAAATAAGTTTTGATCAAAATTTAAAACAATTTTCTATAACCCTTGCCGATAAATCTATAATCCACGCCCACAAATGCATTGTGGCAACTGGCGGAACATCTCGCCCAGAAACAGGTTCTACCGGCGAAGGTTTTAAATGGCTTAAAGATTTGGGGCACACTGTAAAAGAAAACGATGTAGCGCTTGTACCAATTACACTTAAAGACGAATGGGTAAAAAGATTAGCCGGTGTAACTTTGGATAACGTAAAAATGACTGTATATAAAGGAATAGAGAAATGTTTTGCAAAAGAAGGCAAACTTTTGTTTACACACGTTGGCATAAGCGGGCCAACTGTTTTAAATATGAGTAGCGAAGTTGGCGAACTTTTAAACACAGGCGAAGGTGCCGATTACGCCGAAAAAGCGGATGTAACCATAAAACTCGATTTATTCCCAAACCTAGACCAATCTGCTTTAAAACAAAAACTCCAAACCATTTTAACCGAACAAAGCAATAAAAAAATTAAAAACACACTTTCTATGCTGGTTAAACCAGCCATGGTAGAACCTATCCTTATGCTTTCCGTCATAGACGGCGAGACATTTAACCACAGTGTAAAAACAGCCGAACGCAAAACACTTGTTTCGCTTTTAAAAGCTGTTATTTTAAATGTAGATGGATTATTAGGCAAAGATAAAGCGGCGGTTTCTAGTGGTGGAGTAATATTAAGCGAGGTTGATTTTAAAACGATGCAATCGCGCATATTGCCCCAGCTTTATTTGGTGGGCGATGTATTAAACATAAACCGCCCCTCCGGCGGCTACAGCCTCCAGCTTTGCTGGACAACTGGCTATGTGGCGGGGAATAGTTGTTAAACTATTTTTGATTGGTATACTTTAAATCAAGTACTACATTATGAAAAAATCAAATTCAATAGTCTTATTTAACCAAAAGCAAGTACGCCGTTTTTATAATGAAAAAAAAGAAACTTGGTATTTCTCTGTTATTGATGTAATAGGAGTCTTAGTTGATTCTACTATTCCGAAACGATATTGGAGTGATTTAAAGAATAAGTTGAAAGATGAAGGCGGTGAGGTGTACGAGAAAATCGTACAACTGAAATTTGTAGCTTCTGATGGAAAGAAATATGCAACAGACTGTTTTTCCACAGAAGATTTGCTCCGTGTAGTCCAATCAATCCCTTCCCCAAAAGCAGAACCTTTTAAATTATGGCTGGCTAAGGTTGGCTATGAACGGATAGAAGAAACAGCAGATCCAGAACTAGCTTTTAATAGGGCGATGAAAACATATTTGCAAAAAGGATACAGCAAAGAATGGATAAATCAACGCTTAAAAAGTATTGAAGTACGCAAAGAATTAACCGATGAATGGCAAGAACGGGAAATGAAAGAAGGATTAGAATATGCGATACTAACCGACGAGATTACAAAAGCCTGGGCAGATAGAAGCGTAAAAGATTATAAAATAATATATGGATAAACGATCCCAAATTAAATACCTTGATAGTTTCATCAATAACATCTCAAACTGGTTGAAAAAAAGGAGCGAAGGAAATATAGAAGAAATAGAGGAACACCTAGGTAATATACAGAATATTTGGGGGATTATAGAAGAAATATTTAAACAACTTGGAATTTCCACTACTGGAGATTTAAGTGATGAATTTGATCCAAAAAGTAAACTGCATGATGGGGATTTATTTATTGATGGATTTATTGGGTCTTTCCAAAATACTATAAAAACAAAAAGTATTTTGAAACTCCGAGGTCTTGCGATGAGTGCAAGAACAAAAATAAAAACAGGGATCCCTTTAGTTGGAAATACCCTCCCTTCGGTCCATCAAGTGATAAATATCTTGAATAGATTGTCAGATGTGATTAGTCGTCTTAAGCATCGTAGGAAAGGAAAGAATTCCTTAGAAGTCAGAGACGAGTATGATATTCAAGATATATTGTATGTCATGTTGAAAGGACCATTTCCTACTCTACAATATGAAGACCCAAATAAAAAAGTTGGTACCGCTTCAAGCACAATTGATTTTACTATTGAAGAACTTGGACTTTTTATAGAGACAAAATATATTTCAGATAAAGGTAAGGAAAAAGAAATTCAAAAACAATGCAAAGAGGATATTATTTCATACGGTAATCAGAGTTCTTGCTATAGAATAATATTTGTTATTTTTGATCCAAGCCACGCAATAGATAACGAATATGCTTTTAAGTCAGGCATAGAGAGTAAAATTAGTATGGGTGGTAAAGAGCTGGAGATTATAGTTCTTATTACTCGCTAGAAGTAAAAAATCTTTACCAAGAACAATCCTTGCTGGTTTTATATTTGGAGTTAGCGTTGATGATTTAATTAAATAAAAAATATGAAAAAAAATCTAGGCAAAATTAAAAAAGTAGATTTGAGAGATGTTTTCCCTGGTGAAGCGTCAGATTTTACTCCATGGCTCGAAAGCAATATTGACCAGTTATCTGAAGCAATTGGAGTTGAAATTATAGACGTCAAAAGAGAAGAGAGAATTGGAGATTTTAACTGCGATCTTATAGGGAAAGAGGCAAATTCTGAAGATAAAGTAATTATTGAAAATCAATTTAACCAAACTAATCATGATCATCTTGGAAAAATTATCACATACGCTTCAGGTGTAGGCGCGAGATATGTGGTATGGGTATCAGAAAAAATACGAGAGGAGCATCAAAAAGCTCTTGAGTGGTTAAACGAAAACGCAAGCGATGTGTCTTTTTTTGGAGTTGAGGTTTCTGCAATTACTATAGATGAAAGTAATCCGGCTTTAAGTTTTAAATCGGTGGTTGAACCGAATACGTGGGGTAAGGAAGTAAAAAAAGCCACAGAGCAGATTGATGAGAGACATCAAAAGTATTTACAATTTTTTACTCGTCTTGTCTCTGAATATGAAAAAGTAAAACCAGAATGGGGACACCTAACTGCACGTCCTTCAAGTTGGATCGCATTTGGAGCTGGAAAAACAGGATTTAAATTTGCCTGGGCATTTCGAGGAGATAATCGTTTTGATACCGAACTTTATATTGATACGGGGGACAAGGAAGAAGTAAAAGCCTATTTCCAAGTATTGAAAAAATATCAAACAGAAATAGATATAAAATTTTCTGATTTGAATTGGGAAGAATTATCAGAAAAACGAGCATCAAGAATAGTGGTTTATAAAAAAATGCCTTCAAATATTAAGAAAATGACAGATAACCAAATCAATGAGCTTATTCGATGGGCAATCGGTCAAATGGATATATTTAAACAAATATTTCCAAAATACATACAAAAATTAGAAAAATAATTTTATGCCCCATCAATTTCAACCAGTAAACTGTAAAAAATAAAAAACGAATAGTAACCCTTCGGGATCAATTTATTAATATGCCATTAGACAAATAACCTTATGACAATATCATTACTAATTTCTATTATTCTTATAAGTGTAGTGGCGTTGATCGAAATTAAAGAAAGAAACAAAGAAATAACAAAGCTAAAAAAAGACTGGGAGTTTTGCAAAAACTTATTAGATGAAGCAAGGGGATTATTAACAAAAGAACAAAAAGAGGGCTTGATAAAAGATAAAATTAAAAAAGATTCTTTATAAATCTTCCATGTCTAACTTCCCATTCAGTCCGTTTAAAGAAGCAGGGGGAATTTGATTTTTATTTCTGGGCACTAACCTCAGCTCGATCCTAGGTTAACAACATACCAACAATCTCAAGTATGTCAGTATGTTAATATTGTGGTTTAATATATATTAACAATGGCTTCGGCCCGACCCTATCGCAAAATAAGGGAACAATTGACAGTAGGAGTGATTGGTAATATACTCGTATTATATTCGGGATTTTCCCGCGGCCCCGCCCCTCAAAAGGCGGGGAATTCGTTTATATATAGAGTTCTTGGAATCCTTTTCTGACTCTAGCGAAATCTTCGTCATCAAGCGTTCCAAGCTTAGAAGATAACCTGCGATAATCAATTGCACGCGCTTGATGGAGACAAGCGACCATATCTATAGATTGATGTTTAAAATCCACATACCAAGTTCCTTTTCTTGGTCTAGTTGTTGTTGGAATTACAAAATAAAAACCATGAGCAAGTTTTTTAAGAACAATTGCCGGACGTGAAAATAAAGTATCTTTACCACTGATTTCCGATCCAACATTTTCTCCAACACTTACCCACCAAATATCTCCTTTTGAAACAAGCGGCGGACGGTTACTTTGTTTGTCTAAAGATTCTTTTAAGTTAATCCATTCGTTAAATCTTTTATTCATAATAGACGGGTGCTTAATATAGGTTTATTATATCAATATAAAAACAAAGAACGAAGGGTTGCCCTTCTGAGAATTAAATTCATGTCTAATTTTCCATTCAGTCCGTTTAAAGAAGCAGGGAGTTTAGTTTTTATTCTGGGCAGGCTAACTTATGACACCCCAACATACTTGAGACTATGGTTTAATATAATCCAAGCTATCGTTTCAACACAATAAACATACCCTGACAAACTTGAGATTATAAGGGTGTGCTGTATAATTTAAATATGGATATTAAAAAGCTAGAAGAATCTATGCTTAGGTTTCCGATGTTGGTTTCTGTTGCGGAAAAATTAAATAAGGCTTCTATAAATTGGATGATAGGCGGTAGTGGCTGCCTTTTCTTGCTGGGTAACAAAAGAATTCCGGATGATGTAGATATTTTTTTACCAAACGGCGAACACGACATTGTTGACCAGTTGTTTAACATAGAATCGTATACACACACATCGAAAGCTGGACCGGTTAGAAACTCTAATCCCGAAGGAAATCATTCTATACAATTTACTAGCCATTTAGAATTTAATCTTGATAAGCACTATAAATTTGGCATTACTGAAAATATTAAGCAAAAAAGAATTCAGTTTGAATATAAAGGGGTTAATCTGTATTTATTACCTCCAGAAGATGTTTTGCTTATAAAAGCCTTATTGCAACGTGGGCCAGAAGAAGGTAAAAAAGATATAGAGGACATTCATAACTTTTTAAACATCTATCAAATAGATAATAATTATCTTAACGAAAGGATTAAAGAATTAGACGCAAAAGAAAGAGTTGGGAATATTTTCTAAATCTATTTATATTCTATGATATGACTAAAAATAAGACTGCCAAACAAATGGAGAGGCATCTTAAGGGAATGGCGAATCACTATCGCATAGAAATTCTTTTGCTTATTGCAGAACACGGAAACATAACGCTTCAGTTTATAGTAGACGCTTTAGAAGCCAACGAAAAAACTTTAGGCGAACACACCAGAAGACTTTGCACTGCTGGTTTAGTAAATAAAAATTATCGAGGCAAGTTTGTTGAACATACTTTGTCGCCCTACGGCAAAATTTTCGTTAAATTTCTAAAATCATTCCAAACCACAAACAATTCATCCTTACAAACTTGAGAATGTTGGGGTGTTAAAATAAAAAAGCCAGCAGATTTTATTCTGCTGGGCTTGTGTTTCTGGAGCTTGGGAATGCGGGCTACTTGCCCTTGTCCCAACGCTTGCTGGCGTTGCGCTGGGATTCCTGCGAGGTATTGCCTCTGCCGGTGACCTGGCGTCCGCCACCCCTGATGGTGGTCTCGTGGTGCGGTTTGTTGCCCACGAGCCGATCGATATAGCTACTCTTCTGCTTCGTGCGAGAAGTGCCTCCGCCTCCCATTGAATAACTCCTTTATTATTTTTGTGGCGAAATTGCCACAAAGCGAGTATAGTACATATTGATCTTATGGTCAATTAACATTAAGCAAAGGGTTACCCTTCGAAATTTCTAAAATGTATTTTGTATATATAATTGAATGCAAAGATAGGTCGCTTTATACAGGAATCACTACAGATTTAAAACGTCGGTTTGAAGAACATAAAACAGGAAAGGGTGGAAGTTATACCAGAGCTAAAAAAGTTATAAAAATTATTTACAAAGAAAAACATTCCAATCGATCTTCTGCTTCCAAGCGGGAGGCAGAAATAAAAAAATGGCCGAGAGTTAAAAAACTTAACTTGGTCAAATAGTGTTACAATCAACAGACAATGGATTAAAGGCGAATATACTAGTTTATTATTAATAATACCCACTAATTTAAATGGCAAAAAAGAAAAAAGGCGAGGTAAAAGGAAAAAAGAAATTTAAGAAAGGTAAAGATAAAAAAAGAAGACAGCGTTAACTATTAAAAAATCCTCTCCAGACTATATTGGAGGGGATTTTTTATTTGACGTAAAACCTTGCTGGTTATATTATATTCTTCAGTCCTTTCTTAATAACCAACTAAAAGGGGGAGAACATAATGAACGATAGAGATAGAATTTCGTGCAGTGATAGCTCTCAAATTCCAAACAATCCGGAACCAGAAAGACATCGCCCAAAACTAGTGGCCGTGGATCACAAACTTGTATTTGCCGATGATCTACCGGAGGAAACCTGTGATCACTCGCATTACGATGAAAGAGTTAACGGTTACTACTGTTACTGCGGAAAACTCATGTCTACATTGGCCGATTAACCCCTTAACTAACGACCCAGCGAACCTGCTGGGCGTTTTTATTTATAAAAGATATAATAAACACAATGATACTTATTAAGAGAGTTTACGTATTTTTAGCAATAGCTATTATTTTAATAGTCGGTGCATTTTGGCATAAAAATTATATAGAAAAAAATGTTCCGGAAGATCCGATCTCTAAGCCTATCCCTATTAAACCAGTTATTACAATTTCCGAACCATATCTAAATTTATGTACCAAAGAGCAACGCGGTGCAGATTTTTGTGCTCAAGTTTATGCACCAGTTTGCGCCGAAGTTCAAATCCAGTGCATTAAAGCGCCGTGCTACCCAATTAAAGAAACTTTTTCTAGTTCGTGCGAAGCGTGCAAAAATCAATTAGTAAGTTCTTACGTAATAGGCGAGTGTAAGAAATAAACTTATGTCTTTAGAAAAACCAACATTTATACCAGTAGAGAAGGAACCTCCCGAAGTTAATGTCGAAAATGTTTTAGAGGGGCGTGGTTTAGAAGAAATATCTAAAGTTGGGTGGGGAAAATATCGCGAAGCATTAACTCAAACTTCTTATGCAGATGTTATTGATCACCAAATTGATCAAATTAAAGAGATTAAAAACAAACAAGAACCTAAAACAGAATCTGTACCAGAATGGTTAGTACACAATCTAAATATTAAAGCCAGCGCAAGAGCCAAAGAACTTTCGGAATTCTTAACCACCGAATATAGTAGAGATAAACAGTCATCTTTCTTTGCTTATCAAGACCGAGGAAAGAAATTAATGGTTCAGGGGCGTGAACCCGTAATGGACGAAAGAGATAACCCTATTGATAATCATTTAACACGAATATATTTGAGTGTTTTAACAAGAAATTCTCCAGAAGCGTTTAAGGCTTTGTTTGATTCTTTTGTAGATGAAGGGGTAATGGATTATGTTCGACTCGCTTTGAATTTGGAAAGTTATCAAGACGATAGTTTAGATAAACCGTTTGAAGACAATACAATAATTATATATGTATACGGGCAAAATTCAGATCGTTTAACAAAAATTGCTAAAGCCATTACCATAGCAAAAAATGAATCCCCGCAAGATTTATGGAAGCTTGGTTCGGAAGACTTGGCTAAAGCAAAAGAAGCTATTGCTAAAGATTTCATGATTCCGCTAGACGATACAACTGCTTTTGTAGAAGCAAAAAATATAAACAGTTACCATGCTGGTGCTTATGGAAGAATAAGAAGATCAATTACAGGTGAGCTCCCAACAACAAAAATAAGTTTAGAGGAATTATCGGATAAATTTAAAAAATGGACTCCGGAATATCCCGGACTTATCGAAGACGAACCAGATAGAAGACAATATATGCCAGCACTTGTTTTTGATAAATAAACAAAATAAATATGAAAATAACAAAAATTGGGCATTGTTGTTTAATTATAGAAGAACAGGGAATTAAAATTTTAACCGATCCTGGGGCTTTTTCTACAACCCAAAATCAAATAACTGGCGTTGATGTTGTTCTTATTACACACGAACACCCAGACCATTTGCATATTGAATCTTTAAAAACTGTTTTAACTAATAACCCTAATGCAGAAGTTGTTACCAATACCGCTGTTGGCAAAATTCTAGACAAGGATCAAATTAAATATAATATTCTCGAAGATAGCGGATCTATAAATATAAAAGGAATAGAAATTAAAGGTTTTGGTAAAGAACACGCCGATATTTATAAAACAATTATCCCAGTTCAAAATACAGGTTATTTTATAGCCGACAAGTTATTTTACCCTGGCGATGCTTTTTATAACCCTGGTATACCGGTTGATATTTTGGCCCTGCCTGTGGCCGGCCCATGGATGAAAATTTCCGATGCGCTGGATTACGCTAAAACTATAAAACCAAGAATTTGCTTTCCTGTTCACGATGGTCATATAAAAGAAATCGGCTTTGGCCCGATTCATAATTTGCCTAAAAATATTCTGAAAGATTTAAAAATTGAATTTATTGTTATTAAAGAAGGCGAAACCGAGGAATTTTAAAAATGAACCCTAATCTTATAAAAACATGCAAAATACTTATTGAAGCATATAAGTTGGGTAACCTTGGACAAACGGTTATGCCGGAAGATACCAATCCTGGATTAAACAATATGGATAGAGAATCCAAACTAGCATATTTCACATTACCCATGAGCCTTAATTATCAACGCGATAGCTATAAGCTTTGGGAAGCCGCACTGAAAACATATAGAGATTCCAATACAAAAGAAGTTTTTAACATATCTTGGTCGGCGCAAACTAACTCAGAAACCCTGCGAAAAAACTTATTACAATATAAACTGGCTCTACAACCAAATAAACACATCCATACTTGGCAAACTATCTCAAAGACAATTAATGATAACTGGGGCTCCATTAGTGAATTAATGAAAGCGAGCAATAATGATTTTCTTCAATTAAAATTTTTAGTTCAGGATAAACATAAAAAAGGTTTTCCATATCTTTCCGGAGCCAAAATATTTAATTATTGGTCTTTTATAATCCAACAATATGGCGGAATAAAACTAAAAAATTCTAATCATATTGATATAGCTCCAGATACTCATATAACTCAATGCTCGGTAAAGCTTGGTGTTATAACCAAAGAGGAAGCTGAAATTTTATCCAAAAATGAAATCTCTGATCGCTGGAGATCATTGCTCACTGGTAGTAAAATTAATCCAATAGATATGCATCCACCTTTATGGTTTTGGAGTAGAAATGGTTTTACTTTTGAAATAAAATAAATTTTATGGCAATAAACCTAAAAAAGGCCGAACTAGACAACATTCCAAAACTATTGGAAATTGAGAAAAGCGTGGCTGAAACAAAAATTTACTCAGCAATGTTGAGCGAGAATGAATGGCAACACGAAATTCAAAACAATACTGTTTATATTATTGAAAAAGACAGTGAAGCCGTAGGTAGTGTTTCGTATGAAAATAAAGGCGAAAACCATGTTTATATTAGTGGATTAGTTATTGATCCTCGTTTTCAAAACCAAGGTATTGCTCGACAAGTAATGGACTTGGTCTTGGAAGAACATAAAGATATTAAAAGAATTGATCTAGTAACCCATCCAGATAATCATCCCGCTTTAAAACTATATCAATCGCTTGGTTTTATTATAGAATCTCGCCAAGAAAATTATTTCGGTGATGGCGAACCCCGACTAGTATTAGTTTTAGAAAAATAATAAAATTAGAATTACTATGAAAAAAAATAGAAACATATTATCTTATTTTGCCAGAAACCTTTCCATTGTTATTGGATTAGTGCTTATTTGGCGGGGTGTTTGGTATGTGCTAGATGAAGTAGACATACTATTTGCCAGTGGCGACCATACAATAAGTGCTATCGGAGGCATAGTTTTAGGCCTTATTGTGCTTTATGCCCCAGACAAAGATCTAAACGAAATAAGTAAACTCTAATTTTAAAATAAAAAAAGGAGCCCTTAACGATCGCGTTACGCGATAGGCTCCAACGGGGATTTGCATCCCAACTAATGTACTTTTACTTCTTGTTAATTTTTCCTGCTTTTACTCCCCACATATCGGCTAGTTTTGCGAAATCAGATTCATCAACCTGCCGTTTTAGGGCCACAGGAATTTCTTTTTTTACCGGCACCTCCGCTGTTACTTCTTCCACAACTTGAATATTTTCTGGCATGGACGGAAGTTCGAAGAGTCTAAATCTAATTTCAACCCTTCTTCCTCCTGTTCCATTGTCGAAGATACTATCGTAAGGAAGAATCCTACAGTAATAGGGAACCCCTTCATCAATTCCATACCATTGTGTTGCTCGGTACATTTCTCTGCCACGTTCAGCTATGTACGCAGTAGAGAGACCATACGATTTTTCAACAAACGAAAGTTTGATTAAACCATTAAGTTCGGCCTCATCAATCTTTCTTTGCTGAATTGTGTCAGCTTCCTCTAAGGAAACAACGGTATTGGCATAACCTACGCGTTCTTCCTTATTAAAGAAAACCTCACGCCGAACTTCGACACCATCTCCATCAGGAAGAAGAGAAACTATCTCCCACTCTCCTTTGAAAGAAAACAGATGTGGTACCAGTTCGGGTAACCATCCAACCTCAACACTACTGCAACCTCTAGCAAAAATCTTCGAGGTTTCAATAATGTCGGTTACAACCACCCATCTCGAACCACCATTAATAAGGATGGAACTAGGATGGATATAAACGTCGGGGCAACTCCGTAAAATTGCGGAGTAAGAATAACCAAAGCCCATGTTACGGAAAAGATTAAAAATCAATCCTGCCGTAACCGCTTTCATTACGTCTTCGTCTGTTCCGTTTTCCGAAATTTCGATGCCATTTCTTTGGAGAATATCCACTAACTGCCTGCGGATATTTCCAACTTCATTTAGCGACCTGCCGTTAAGGAAGTTTTGATGACACCAACTCATGGAATATCCAGAACTGGCATACTCAAACCAAATGTTCAGGTATGTAAGAAGGTCGGATCTAGAATCCTTAAAATCCTTGTGAGCCTTATCGGCCTCTATTTCTTTTCCTCTCGGTCTGTTAAAAATATTCCTAACCGAAAGAAAAGAGGCGATAGTGATGACGGAACTCATGCAGTTATATTTCTCTGCCTCGAGCACCATTTTGGCGATACGCGGTTCCAAAGGGAGCTGGGCCATTCTGCGACCAACTTCCGTAAGACCTTTCTTGCCCCGTTCAATCGCACCAAGTGCGATAAGGGTTTCGTAGGCCTCGCGGAAAGTTTTTAGTTCTGGTGGGTCAATGAAGTCGAAACCAATTACGTTCTCGATTCCAATATCTTCCATCATAAGAACCACGCCAGCTAAACTGCTCCGGCGAATTTCGGGCTCGGTAAACTTCGGCCGAGCTTCGAAATTTTCTTTGGTAAACATGCGGTAACAAACACCCGCTTGAGTTCTGCCAGCACGCCCAGCGCGCTGGTCACAACCAGATTGCGAATGCTTTACCACGTCCAAACTTTCAATGCCCATTTCTGGGTGAAAGTTCAGTTGTTTTATGTAACCGCCATCCACTACGTAGACGACTCCTTCCACTGTAATGGAAGTCTCGGCTATGTTTGTGGCCACAACCACTTTACGTTCTCCCGGATAATCGTTAAAAATCTTCTGTTGATCGTCCGGAGACAACGTACCGTAACAAGGCAAGGGGACAAGGCCAGAGAGAGCAAGTTTTTCTAAACCAGTAATGACTTTTCGAATTTCGTCCTCACCGGTCATAAAAACTAAAATGTCTCCATGATCGCCGTAGCGATGAATCACTTCGATTTTTTTTACCACACCATCTACAATATCGTCTGAACTGTAATCGTTCTCGGTATAGTGAACATCCACCGGAAAAGTTCTTCCAGAAACATTCACTATAGGAGCGTTGTCAAAGTAACGAGAAAATTTCTTTTGGTCGATAGTTGCCGAAGCAATAACAACCTTCAAATCTTCCCGCCTCACAAGCGCTCCTTTTAAAAGACCGAGAATAAAATCTATGTTCTTGCTACGTTCGTGGGCCTCGTCGATCATAACTACTGAATACTTGTTAAGATCGGGGTCGGTCTGAAGCTCACGAAGTAAAATTCCATCGGTCATGAACTTTATTTGGGTGCTGTCGGCCGTAGTGTCGTCGAAACGAACTTGATAACCAACAACTTCCCCCAATTTAGTTCCCAACTGCTTTGCTACGAATGCCGCCACAGACGTTGCCGCAATTTTACGTGGTTCGGTTACGCCGATTTTTTTACCATCGGCAAAACCAGCTTCATAGAGAAACAGCGGAGTCTGAGTTGTTTTACCAGAACCAGTTTCTCCTACAACGATAACTACTTTGTTTCCTAAAAGAAGATCAACGATCTCCTCCTTGGAATCAAAAATGGGTAGATTAAAATCCATATTATCCTTAAACGAGCAGACTGCTTTTCGCCTTGTCTACTCGCGCGCACTCCGTGCACTTCCTCTTAGCGAGGCGTTGTAGGGCAAGGCCGCCCGTGTTTTGGATAAGGTAAAAGCTATTTTAATGTCAACGAACTATTAGAATATATTATCATATATAAATAGATATGTCAATATATAGCTTACATCCATAAACATTAGTATTTAAGCAATAAAACCACGTCTAGTTGACACAGAAAACCATATGGTATATAATAGGTGCATAATCTAATATCTCATCGGTTTTTGACGTTTAGAGGCGTTACTGCATATCTGCAGAATAATACCTAAAAATATAAGCTTAAGGGCTTTTGTCTGGAAACTCATGAGGCCCAAGCATTATATGAGAAGCTTCAGTAATAGAGGCCCTAGAAGGCCTTTTCCTGTTAGAAAGTTTAATAATACCAGCCGTCCTCCGAATAGACGAGGCAACGGTCAAATAGGTCAATATATAAACCCAGCTAAATTCATTAGCAAAGCTGTAACCGCTGTAGAAGGTGTAGAGTATACACCCGAACACAAGTTTCAGAACTTTGATATTGATCACAAGTTAAAAAGCAACGTCTTAAACAAAGGCTATAAATTACCAACACCAATACAAGACCAAACCATTCCATTAATTTTGGAAGGCAAGGATGTTGTTGGTATAGCCAATACCGGAACCGGTAAAACCGCTGCCTTTTTAATTCCTCTAATAAACAAAGTTTACTTGGCCAATAATAACGACAAAGTTTTAGTTGTTGTACCAACTCGTGAACTAGCTATTCAAATAGATTCCGAATTTAAGTCTTTAGTTAAAGGCTTACAAATGTTTTCTGTTTGCACAGTTGGCGGTATGAGCATAAGCCGACAAATTTCCGAACTTCGATTGCGTAACCACTTTATAATTGGTACGCCAGGTAGGTTGAAGGATCTTATAGAACGCAGAATGATTCGTTTAAACGAATTTAAAACAATCGTTTTAGACGAGGCCGACAGGATGTTAGATATGGGTTTTATACACGATATGCGTTTCGTTATGGCTGGTATGCCAAAAGACAGGCACACGCTTTTCTTTTCGGCCACAATTAGCTCAGAAATTGAACGTCTTATTCACGAATTCTTAAAAGACCCAGTACGTATTTCCGTAAAAACTCGAGACACCGCCAAAAACGTCGACCAAGACGTAGTAAAAATTACTGGAGGTAAGAACAAAATAGAGACTTTACACGAATTACTTATACAAAAAGAATTTAACAAGGTTCTAGTTTTTGGACGCACCAAACATGGTGTAGAAAAACTTTCTAAAGCCTTAGCTGAAAGAGGCTTTAAAGCAGATTCCATTCATGGAGATAAAAATCACTCCGGCAGACAACGCGCACTTACCGCTTTTAAAAATAATCGCGTGCAGGTGTTAGTGGCTACAGATGTAGCGGCCAGAGGTTTAGACATTCCAGATGTTTCTCACGTTATTAATTTCGACTTACCTAATACATACGAAGACTATGTACATAGAATTGGCCGAACAGGACGTGGCGATAAAATGGGTAAAGCTTTAACCTTTATAGATTAATCTTCTTTTATTTCTAGAAATATCGCTTCTTGTAGCATTCACGGAGATGGCCAAATATACAATTGAAAGGACTCCTTGTCGCTGCAAGAAACGATATTAAAACCGTGTTAATAGACGATGTAAAAATTAAAATAGAAGCAGGTAACGGCGGTAGAGGCGCCGTAGCTTTTAATAAAAATATGAAAAGCTTGGGGCCTGTTGGTGGCGATGGTGGCAAAGGTGGCAGTATATATTTTGAAGGCATTTCTAACTTAAATGCTTTGGCGCAGTTTAGATATAAAAAAGAAATCAAAACCAAGAATGGTGAAAATGGCAAAGGGCAAAACAATGATGGCGCCGACACCGAAGACACAATTTTAAAAATTCCGATCGGCACTGTTATAACTAATTTAGATACAGGCGAAATTTGTGAAATTACAAAAATAGGCGAGCAAGTTTTAGCGGCTAAAGGTGGTAAAGGCGGCTGGGGCAATTTTAAATTTAGGTCTTCTACAAACACATCACCTATGCAGTTTCAAAAAGGTACTCCGGGGGAAGGTTTTAAAATAAGGTTAGAATTAAAACTTATTGCCGATGTGGGTTTATTGGGTTTACCTAACGCTGGAAAATCTAGTTTAATAAACGAAGTTACACGCGCTAATAGTAAAGTAGCTAATTACCCATTTACAACACTAGAACCAAGCTTGGGCGCTTATTACGAACTTATTTTGGCAGATATTCCGGGTATTATAGAAGGAGCATCTGGCGGTAAGGGCTTGGGCATAAAATTTTTGCGCCATATCGAACGCACAAAAATTTTGTTCCATTTAATCTCGGCGGAATCGGAAAATATTGCTCGCGATTATAAAGTTATTAGAAACGAACTTAAAACCTACGCCGACTCGGCCTTCGTAGCCACTTCGGCGAAGGAGGCAAGTTTAGCTAGTAAGCAAGAATATTTATTTTTAACTAAAACAGATTTAATTACGCCAGCGGAATTAAAAAAGAAACTTACGGCTATTAAAAAGATAAACAAAAACGTTGTGGCTATTTCTATACACAACTGGGATAGTATGGAAGAAGTAAAAAAGATTTTAAATAAAATCCAAGATGAAAAACTACATCAACTGGCTTTAGAAGAAAAAATAAGATTGGAGAAAGAAGTAATTGCGGCAAACGCGAAACAGGAAAAATAAAACAGACGCCTTGGGCGTCTGTTTTTGTTATTTACACTGTTTTAGGCATTTTTTGAAAAGCATTAGCAAAGAACTTACTGAAAACAACTGGGCTAAGTATAGTCGCAACCAACATTCTTTCTTTGTATACTTTGCCGTCGTGGGGATGCCCCAAACGGATATGCTTTACAACTTTACCATCGTCCACTACTAGTTTTTCCAGATAAGGCGAATTTGTATCTTCTGTTTTAGGGTGAATTACCACAGCTACCAAGTTTCGAAGAATACTTCTTATTTCTTCTGTTTGATAACCTTCATCACTGAAAGTAACCATTGCTCCAACAGGTAAAACTCTAAAAGAGTTACATATTGCGGCTAAAACATATGCATACATACTGAAATATTTATATCCATAAACAAATGGATCGTAGCCAGCATCCGTTTTTATACATTGCTTCATTTCATCCATATTATTTGTTTTACGAAAATCTTCGGTTAAGGCAAGAACCAAAACCTTAGCCACAAAATCTGTTCTTAACCTGCTTACTTCGGTTCTTGCTTCTACGGGTTCTAGTGCATCTAAAACACTTACACCTCTTACCAGATTTGCCACTGGTTTTAATTCTGCATAAATTTCTTCCTCGGCATTTTCTTCATCTTTGCCAATGAATATTACTGTACCAATTTCTTTTTCTCTATCTTCAAGTTCTAGATCTCTGCCAAAAGTAACACTCACTTGGTAAATAAAACGTTTCCGCCAATCGGAATGCATATGATGTAAAACCAATTCCTCTAAACCTATAGGAAGTTTACAGTTATTTCTTCGTAAGATTTTTATTAATGTTAAACTTCTTATTTCGTATCCTTCGGTTTTACCGTGACCACCCCATGTACCACTAGGCACTAAAAAAGCGGCAAGAGAAATTAACTCTAAATCTTCCAAATTAAAAAGCTGGAGATTTGGGTAGGTGCTTTTTAGAATACCTCGTTTTATCATCCTGTTTAACCAATGGGCAACTCTTGCCGCATCCAACGAAGCCAACATTGCAGCCGAAGCTTCATCTTTGTTTGGAGAACAAATTTCCATTATACCAGCAAGAATTTTTCCGTTTTTAATTTCTAGATCTTCCAAAATATGCCGATAAATCTTTGTAAGTTCTCTAATGGCACTTCCGGAAGAAGCAATTTCTTTTACTAGTTTTGTATCTAAAGCCCTAGAATTTATACCACCAACAACAATGCTGGCTATTAGTGCAGAACAGGATTTATAAACATCTACCGCACATTTATGCAATATAGTTGCTTGCCTTTGCGCGTCTTCCTGAATCTTAGAAGCTTCTTCTATCATTTTTTCGATAACATCATAATCACGGGGACAGTCTTTGTGCAACATAATAATTTGCAAATGAGTAATGTTATGGTTATGGAAAATTTCCAGCTTTTCTTCGGTAACATGGGAATAACGTTCTATTTTCCTAAGTGGCGCTCGTATGCTCGCATTTTTTGGAGTTTGATATTCTATTTCCTTTGCTACCAAAAAAACAAAATCCGGATAAACCTTTAAGGCTGCTTTTAGTTCTTGCAAAGTAGCAACTCCAACCTTTATGGTAAAGCTTGTTTCACCTAACTCTATGGTCCTTTCTATTAAATGCGAAAGATACATATTTACCTCCTTTTTAATGAACTTTCCTTGACCGAACCTAGCCAGCTTAGCTGGCCTAAACTCGGCTGACAGTTTCGGTAAGCCTAGCAGGTTATTGCCTTATTTTCAAAACCCTATTCAAATATTAGATTGACTAAACAATATAGATGTTTTAGCTTTACATCAAACATGCTCTTTAACTATTAAATAAGGAGACTACCAATGCTATGGTGCTGGCTTTTTGGACACAAGCTCACTGGAGATATGTTTAAAGGAGCTTTTACAAATGCTTCTGGAGAGATTAAGGATGGTTGGAGATCTTTTTGTGCCTGTTGCCCAATAACAAGAGAATATCCTGACCCAAGAAACCTTTGGAAACGCCATATTACGATATGGTTATCGCGCCGCAGAAATCTGCGAGCATTTGCCAAGCTCCATGAAGAATTCAGAAAAAAAGATCCCGACGGCAGTAAATATCTTGCACAGCTTTCTAGCTATTCATATGGTAACTATTCAAAAACTACTTAGTTTCCTTTTCCCTTGCTTGTACGAGCAGGGGATTTTTATTTGACCACAATAATAACATCCTTACAAACTTGAGATTATAAGGATGTTGTTAGCAAGATCATTTTTCTAAAACACAACTTAAGAAAAGTTTATAGCCGGAAACTTTTTCTACGGCGTCTTCTATTATTTTTTTATTTTTAATATCGCTTAATCTATCACGATGAAAAGAATATTTAGTACTCAATGTTAACGAAGAGTTTGAAGCCTCTTTTGGTTTCATACCTAACAAAAAACCAGAAAGGGAATGGTTGTGGGGTTTTACTTCGATGATTATTTCCGGCCACTTAGATTTTACTAATTCCAACATAGCGGCATCCGGAATATCTGTTTTAACTTCCCGAACTACTGGAATTTCTTTTGGTTCTGCAATTTCGATTTTTGTTTGTAAAACTTCTTTTTGAACAACAGCTTCTGTTTTTGGATTTTGAATTTCGGGTTTATTTGTTATTTGTAATTTGAGATTTGGGATTTCATCAACCACTTTAGTTTCTATCTTATCACCAAGTAAATTGATGAATGCCACTTCTAACGCCATTTGCGGCAGAGGATAATTATTAAAATTATTTTTAGCCTGCGAAAAAATATGTAACCAATTAGCAAGTTCTGCTACCGGTGCTTTTTTGGCGAGTTCCACCATATGCTTAAAATCTTCTTCGGCTAAATCGGCTTTGGCGGTTTGGGCCAATTGAGGTGAGACAGAAATCATTATAAGTTTTCTAACATAGTAGTTTAGAGATTTTAAAAGTTGGTTAACATCGTAGCCGGCATTAACCGTGTTATGTAACCAATTTAAAGCACCGGCTTGGTCGCGATCTAAAGCCAAAGAAACTAATTCTTTTATTTTTCTGTGCGAAAATAAACCCAAAAGTTCTTCGGCACTTTCTAAAGTTATTTTTTTCTCGCCTGTAGCAATAATTTGCCCCAATAAACCTTCGGCGTCGCGTGCGGCACCATCGGCTTCATAGGCAATAAGTTTTAAGGCCTCGGCTTCGATTTCTACCTTTTCTTTTTTAGCAAGATCCGCAAGTCTATTTGAAAGTTCGTTAACGGTTAAACGTTTAAAATCAAAACGCTGTGTACGAGAAACAATAGTAGGTAATAGGCGATGAGCTTCGGTGGTAGCTAAAATAAAAACAGCATAAGCTGGCGGTTCTTCTAAAGTTTTTAGAAAAGCATTAAAAGCGTCTTTGGTTATCATATGAGCCTCGTCTATTAAATAAACTTTGTATTTACCGGTGCTTGGCCCAAATCGAACATTTTCGCGCAAACTGCGAATTTCGTCTATGCCACGGTTAGACGCGGCATCTATTTCTATAAGATCTAAAAATTTTCCTTCGTTAAAACTTAAACAATTTTCGCATTTATTACATGGCCTTTTAAAACCATCGGCTTCAACACAATTAAGCGCCTTAGCCATTAAACGAGCAATTGTTGTTTTACCACTACCACGCGGACCAGCAAAAAGGTAAGCATGTGCAATTTTATTGCTAGCCAAAGAATTCTTTAATGTTTTAACAACATGTTCCTGCCCAGCAATCTCGGCGAATGTTTGAGGGCGATATTTTCGATATAAGACTAAGTGTTCCATATTTAAAAAAATAAAATATCGCCCTCGGCAAAGGGGGTCGGGGAAACTATAGTTTCCCCGTGGAGGAAAATAGCGAGCTTTAGAAACCGTGGGTTTCTAAAGAGCGTCAGCATCGCTGGTGCGACGAGGTGATATTTTCTGTATAAAACAAGATTTTCCATATGCTAATGTTATAATATTAATCAATCAATGACTACTGAAAAGAAAATTGCTATATTTTCCGGTTTAGGCTTTTTAATAATAATTGGTTCTTTTTTCTTTGTTTCGCAAAAAAATACATTTAACTTAGTATCATCCACAGCCTACAACATTGTTTCTAATGTCACAAATATTACTTCGGCCCAAAAACTAGTTAACCCGCCCCACCCTATAAAAGGCATATATATTTCGGCTTGGTCCACCACAAATTCTAAAAAAATAGATGATCTTATCCAGTTAATTAAAGAAACAGAACTTAACGGCGTTGTGCTAGATGTAAAAGATGCTACAGGATATTTTACGTATAAAGTGGATATTCCGTTAGCCGAAAAAATTGGAGCGAATAACGAAATTAAACTTAGAAACATAGACGATTTAATAAATAAATTTCATAAAGAAAATATTTATGTAATTGGCAGGGTGCAGGTTTTTCAGGATCCTGTTTTGGCGGCTGGCCGCCCAGATATTGCTATTAAGAATGTTAAAACCGGCGAAACATGGAAAGATAACAAAGGTTTAGGTTGGATAGATCCTTCCAGCCAAATTGCCTGGCAATATGCGGTAGATATTACAAAAGATATGACCAAGCATGGCTTTGATGAAGTTAATTTTGATTATGTTCGTTTCCCTGCAGATGGCGATATAGCAAAAGTAGATTACCCATTTTGGAATGCGGTTCGGCCAAAATACGAAATTATCGGAAGTTTTTTTGCATTCTTAAACCAAGAATTAAAAGATTCTGGAATTGCAACCTCGGCCGATATTTTTGGCTTGGCCGCTTGGCGTGCCATGGATTTTAATTTTGATTTAAACATTGGCCAACGTTTAATAGATGCCTTGCCATATTTTGATTATGTTTCGCCAATGATATATCCATCGCATTACCCAGATAACTTTAACGGAATTAAAAAACCCGCCACAAAACCTTACGAAATAATTCACAGCTCGCTCTCGACTTGGCAAGATTTAAAAGCTACAACTTCTTATAAAGCTCACTTGAGACCATGGTTACAAGATTTTGATCTTGGTGGAATAAAATATGACGCCACAAAAGTTAGGGCACAAATTCAAGCCGTCTACGACACAGGTGTAGATAGTTGGTTATTGTGGAATTCATCAAACAGATACACCAAAGAAGCATTACTTGCAGAATAGAAGATTTCGTGCCAAAATCTTTAAACTCTATGGATTTATTTGATTACCAAAATTTACTCCTCTTTATCGCCAGATTCATACTTGGCATAACGTTTATTTTGCATGGCTGGCCTAAAATAAAAAAACCTATGGGCATGGCTCCGTGGCTTAAAAGCATGCGTTTTCCTGCACCCACGCTAATGTCTGTAATAGTGGCTGTAGTTGAATTTTTTGGCGGAATAGCCATTCTTTTGGGTGTATATACACAACTTCCAGCCTTACTTATTACTTTTAATATGTTGGTTGCTACTTTTGTTAGAAAAATTTTTAACAAAGACAAATGGGTTGGGGGATACGAATTAGATTTATCTTTATTGGCTTTAGCCTTATTAATTGCTATGTACGGACCAGGTGAATGGACTTTATGAAAAAGAAAATAAAAAAAATAGAAAATAATATACTTCCTTCAATAACTATTGTTATTGCCACAGTTTTTGCTGGTGCTTTTTTTCTTTATTACAAAGAAGAATCAAAACCTGTTGTAACTGAAGCTGCCCCAATTGTACAAGACCCAACTTTTGGCTGGTATTTATACCAAACAAAAACAAACAATCTTTTTCAAATTAAATATCCATTTGGTTGGCGTGTAACTTATGGCGGTGGCTTTGTGGGTGAAGAAAATTTATATGTAGAAAGTCCAGACGAGAAAACCATATTAAAGGTAATGGCCAGAGAAACAGAAAAATACACAAATGTGGAGTCTATGCTTAAAGATATAGACGTAGCTAATACCAAAGACAACAACTTTTATTTAATAAGAGAAGAAAAAATAACCATAGACGGAAATAGCGCAATTAGACGCGAAGAATACTCTGCAGGAGAAAAAACAATCTCTATAATTACTTATGTATTAAAAGGTAAATCTATAGTACAATTACAAACAGATTTCATAGGATTCGAGGCCCTAAATGCCGAGAAAAGATCCTTTCACAACTTAGTAGCTGATACATTAAAATTCACCCAGTAACATCCCCGCTTTATAGAGTATTTACGATTTTATATCTTTTTACACTAATTATTTTGTACAAGATTTAAAAAGCAAGGATGTTACTGGGTTTACTCCCCAATATTAGACTTCAATGGCCGAAAAAATAATAAGCGTAAAAAACTTAGGTTTTGGTTTTGGTAAAAAACAAATTCTAAAAAATGTATCCTTCGATATTTTAGAAGGCGATATTTTGGCAATTATAGGCCCGAACGGTGCAGGCAAAACAATGCTTGTACGCAGTATTTTAGGTTTAGATTCTAATTACACAGGAGACATTGTTTGGCATAAAAAAATAGAAACTAGTTATGTGCCTCAAAAAATGTCTTTTGAAAAAGGTTTTCCTTTAACTGTTAAAGAGTTTTTTTTATTTGAAGTAGGCAACGATTTAAATTTTTGGCTACCCAACAAAAAAAATGAAGACGAAATAAAGCAAAGATTAGACGACGTTAAAATAGGACACTTACTAAACGAAAGATTAGGCGATCTTTCTCAAGGCGAAATGCAAAGAATGCTTATAGCCAGAAGCTTACTAGAAAATCCTAAAATAATTTTTTTTGATGAACCAGCAGCTGGAATAGATATTAGCACCGAAGAAACTGTATATAATTTGCTTTACGATTTATATAAAAAACTTGGTTTAACTATGGTTATGGTTTCACACGAACTTTCGGTTGTGTACCGCTTTGCTACTAAAGTTGTTTGCTTAAATAAAGATTTGGTTTGCCAAGGCACACCACAAGAAACTTTAACACCGGAAACATTACAAGAAGTTTTTGGGCATCATGCATCTGTTCATAAGCACATAGACAACTTAGAACATGATCATACATAATAAAACCCAAACCACAAATTCCAAATTACAAATAAAAATGGTTTAGAATTTTGGATTTAGTATTTAGAATTTGTTTGTAATTTGTTATTTGGTGATTGTTATTTATCACAATGTATTTAATAGAACTACTAAACAATATATATCCAATTTTGATTAGCCTTTCACTTGGACTATCTCTACCATTGATAGGTGTTTTTGTAATATTGCGACGTGAAGCCTTACTTTCCGATGCCGTGGCTCATATTATTCTGCTTGGCATAGCGCTTTCTATAACTTTTAAAATAAATGCGCTACTAGGCATATTAGTTTTTGCGTTACTAGCTGGTTTGGTTATTTCGTACTTAAAAGGCAAAGCTAACTTGGGACTGGATGCAATTATAGGAGTTTTCTTTACAACTTCCTTAGCATTAGGATCTTTACTGATACCTTCCGAAGAACTTTTAGAAACCTTTTTAGGTGGAGTAGAAAACCTAACAAGAGGTGATGTTTTATTGTCTACCGCTCTTGCCGCATTAATAATTACTACTTTACTTGTTAAATTTAGAAGTTTTGCATTTACTTCTTTTGCACCGGACTTAGCCAAAGTAGATAAAATAAACGTAAAAAAATACGAAATGATTTTCGTATTATTACTTTCCCTTGGTGTAGCAATGGGCATTAAATTAGTTGGAACCTTGCTAATAAGCGCCTTAATAATAATTCCTGCAGCCACTGCTAAATTATTTAGTTTTCAAATTCGCACAATGACGGGTTGGAGTATGATTTTTGGTTTATTATCTGTATTACTAGGACTAGCTACAACAACAACTCTGCAGTCGCCACCAGGGCCTACTATAATTTTGGTAAGCGCTGGAATATTCTTTCTAACTTTTGTACTAACCTCTATTTTTAATAAGCATCACTAACTTAAATCTTGGCCTATAATCTCTTTATGGCCGTTTAAAAATTCGTCTACTGTTAAAACCTTAGAGTTTTCTGGTTGAACTCTAATTAATCTTATTGCACCTTCACTACAAGCAATATAAATATTTTTAGATTCATCTATGAAAACCTTTCCAGCCGCGTTTGATTTATCCTGCGAAGCTTTAGCGGAGTAGGACGCGGTTTCAGTATCATTAGCAATTTCAATCTCAATCAACTTTAAACGAACACTTGCTCCTGTTTTATCTTTAAAGAATGTGTAAAC
The DNA here is from genome assembly GCA_030697795.1 of bacterium. Lineage (NCBI taxonomy): Bacteria > bacterium. The sequence goes on along the minus strand of JAUYOV010000001.1, from coordinate 6,407 downwards.
ATTTGGCCAGTTTATATAAGCCCGCCATTGGTTATAGATATCACTGGCCGATTTAGACCAGTCAATCAACCCATCTTCTTTTTTAATTAACTTTGTATACGTAGCTTCGGAATGATTTTGTTCTTGTGGTTTAATCTCACCAAAAAAATATTCGGGTAAATCGCGAACAAGCATGCGAGAAGCTGTTTGAGCCAATTGAAATTCGAGGGTTAAATAATTTTCTTTTTCGTTAATTAAAAAAACTTCTTGCGAAATTATTGGACCATGATCCATTTTTTCGTCTATTAACATTATAGAAACACCTGTTTCGGTTAAACCCTCCTTTAATGCTGTTTGAATAGGCGAAGATCCTCGCAAGCGAGGTAAAAGCGAGGGATGAATGTTTATAGTTTTATACTTAGGTAGGTCTATAATCTCTTTTGGTAAAATTTGGCCATAAGAAACCACAATTAAAATATCGGCATATAATTTTGAAATATCTTCTTTAATATCTTTAATAGAAACGGGCGTAAGTAAATTTAAATTTAATTCCTTAGCAAGCTTGGAGATAGGGGAATCTACTAACTGATTTTTGCGACCTGATGGCTTGGCGGGTTCAGAAATAACCAAAGAAACATCCCAATTTGTTTGAGAAGTTATAACCTTTAATATGGGTACCGCAAATTCGCTGGTTCCAACAAAAACTATCTTCATTTGTAAAATTATACTTAATTGTTTTGCAAATAGCCAGTAAATTGCTACTATAAAATCAAACAAATATGCGTATTGGCGATATAATAAGAAACACCAAGGTTAACAGGAAGCTTCATTCAAAAGAGCACTTATTAGCCGAGGATATTTCGCGTTTAATGCACGAACCTAAAAGATTTGCTGCATACCTAGGAATTGCTAAGCTATATCACGAAAGCGATTTAAGAGGGCTTGCTAAAAGAGTAATAGAAAAAAACGACCTACCGATGGAAGCACGTGGCAAATATTTTTTTGGAGCTTTAAAAGGATTGGTAAAAAAACAAATATCGCAAATAGTAAAAGACTTTCCCAAGTCCTAATAATAAAATTATGGAAATAATTACAGGAAATAAAAACAAAATACTTAGAGCAAAATCTGAAACTATAACCGAAATTACACCGGAAATTTTGGGGCTGATTAAAAAAATGAAAGAGACTTTGTTAAATGCCGAAAACGGCATTGGTTTGGCTGCGCCTCAAGTTGGAGAAAACGTTCGATTGTTTATAGCTGCCGAAGAGATAGCCAAAGAAGGGTATACTGTTTTTATTAATCCAGAAATTACCCAAGTTTCGAAGAAACTTATAGGCGAAGAAGAGGGCTGTTTGAGTTTACCAGGGGAATGGCACGAACTGCCACGCGCAGACAAGGTAACAATAAAAGCAATGGATGAAAAAGGAGAAAAGTTTAAAATTCGTGTAAAAGGAATATTAGCCAGATTAATGCTTCACGAAGTGGACCATTTAAACGGAACTCTTTTTATAGATCATTTAAAACGTAAATAGATGGTTATTGTTTATGCTATCTTTCAAAGAATAGTTTGGCTGGTTACTTTTATTTGTAGCCGGTTTTTTGGTTCGTTTAAAATTGTTGGGCAAGAAAATTTAAAAAACATACCCAAACCCTTAATGATTATATCTAACCACAAAACTTTTTTTGATCCGCTTGTTATTGGTACAGTCTTTCCATTTTTTTCTAATTATTTACCAATAACTTTTATGGTAGATGACCGTTATTACAAAAATATATTTTTAAAGCCATTTTTTCTTTTAACACAAACCTTTCCTTCTTATTATGGACAAGGTTTAGATGTTTCGCTACGTAAACCAAGAAAAATTTTAAAAAATAACGGAGTGTTTTTAATTTTTCCTACAGGCGAAAGGCACACATATGGCCCACGCCCACGCCCAAAAAGAGGTGCTGCAGTTTTAGCTACAGAAAAACCAGATCTAAATATTGTCCCAATGTATATAAGCGTAAGCAAAGGTAAAACAACACTTAGTATTGGTAAACATTTTAGATTAAACGACATTACAGATAGCCAAGATATTGAAACAGTTTCTCAGCTTTTAGCCGAAAAAATTTATAATTTAAGCTGATGTTAACTACTTTCTTAATTGTTTTAGAAATAATAATTTTAACTGGGCTTGGTATAGCTTTTTTGCTTTTGGGTTTACCACTTTTATTTACCGGCGCACCTTTTATGCCTTCGTATAGAAAAAGCAGAAAAGATGTTCTAGATGGATTATTCGAAATTGCAAAAAAAGAAAATGTAAAAAAAATTATAGATATTGGTTCGGGCGACGGTAGAGTGGTTATAGAATTCGCCCGTAATGGCTTTGAAAGTTACGGCATAGAATTTAACCCATTACTTGTTTGGTATAGCCGTTACAAGATAAAACGTTCAGGATTAAAAAACGCACATATTATAAGAGGGGATTTTTGGAAAACTGATTTAAGCGAATACGATTTTGTTTACTTGTTTCAGTTAAATTACGTAAATGCGCTTTTGACCGATAAATTTAAAAAGGAATTAAAAACCGGCGCCATTATTGCTAGCGCCGGCTTCCCGATGTTTGATTTTGATTTAATTAAACAAGAGGGTATTTTTTGGGTGTATAGAAAATAACTTTATTTGTCAAAAAATAAAATTTTTAGTATAATAACACTCATAAAAACATGTCAACATATCAAGAAAATACGTTAAAGAACGGTCTAAAACTCATTACATCAACAAATGAAAATACTTCTATTGCCACAGTTTCGTTATGGGTAAAAACCGGTTCACGACACGAAAAAAAAGACCAATTAGGCTACACCCATTTTTTAGAACATCTTCTCTGTAAAAAAATAAGTAATCTCTATAACGAAAATACCAGAAAACAAATTGGTGCTTACACAAACGCTTTTACGAGCAGAGAAAGCACTCGTTTTATAATAGAAGTGCCAACAAAATATATAAATGACTCTATAAAAGTTTTAAGCTCAGTAATAAGTGATTTTGAAATAAATACTGAAGATTTTGAAATAAATAAAAAAATTATTATAGAAGAAGCACTAGCAGATGAAAATAAACCAATTAAAAAGTTTAATCACTTAACATTAAAGAAATTTTTTGACAAACATCCACTCTCTCAAGATCCGATCGGATCTATGGATATAATTAAAAGCTCAACAGTGGAACAATTGAGAGAATATCAACACAATCACTTTATTCCAGAAAATAGCGCTGTTATTGTCATAAGTAATTTACAGCATGAACAAGTACTAAAAGAAATAGAAAAATACTTCGGATTATGGAGTAATAATCAGATGAAAGAAAAAGAAATACCTGTACTAGTTCCCGCTAATAATGAAAATTATTTTTATGTACCAACCCAAACAGAACAAACAAAAATAATATTAAATTTTCACTCTCCGGGGGGGTTAAATTTACAAGAAGAAGCTTCCCTTATAGTTATAGGTAATCATCTAGGTTTTGGAGTAAAAAGCTTTTTATCTGAAAAATTAAGACATGAAACAGGGTTAGTTTATACAGTCAGCACTTCCAATACGAGATATACAGACGCTGGAATCTTTCAAATACAAACAGCTTCTTCTGATCCAATAAAAACAGTTAAAATAATATTTGATTCAATTAATAATTTTTTACAAAATACATCCCCACAAGAAATAGAAGAAACTAAAGAAAGAATACATAATATTTCTGAACGTTTTTATACAGATCGAAAAAATGAACTAGGATTTTTAGGAGAAGGATTTATTCTATTTAGTAAGTTATTTGAACCAGAAAACTATAAGAAACTAATTGACGGGGTCACTTTTGAAGATGTAATAAACTCTACTAAAAAATATCTAAACAAGAATAACAGTTTATTGGCAATAATGGGGCCAACTAACATAAAAGAAAACCTAAACTAATTATTGACTTACTTACAGATAGGTGGTAAAAATACTAACAATAGAACATTAACAATAAGGAGGAGATTCTGGCATGGAAACTTCAGGATTAGAGACTAAGCGTATACTCCTTAAACCAGTAGAAGAATCAGATTACCCAATACTGTATAAATGGAGAAATGAGTTCAGGTTCCTTTCTCTTTTTTCTGCAAAAAGAGAGGTAATTAGTTTTGAAAATTTTACAAAGGAAATAAAAAGAGAATTTGAACGAAACCGGCATTTGCAATTTATTATTGAACGGAAAGATAAAAATATACCTGTCGGCACAATATTTTCTTTCAACTTCAGCCAAGTAGACGGCTATATTTTTATAAATGTTTATATTGATTCTGAACAGGAAAGCAGAGGATATGGTGTTGAGGCGATAGTGTTATTTGTCCACTATATTTTTACCTTTTTGCCCGTACATAAAGTTTGTTTTGAAATTTTTGGTTACAATGTACTTTCTCTCTCGACAATGCAGAATGGAAAACGGTATGGTTTTTGCGAAGAGGGTAGGTTTAAAGAACATAGATTTTTTAATGGCAGTTACCACGATGTATTTCGGTTTGCAATTTATAGAGATTCACTTGATAAAATCATTAATCTATTAAAACGTTTTCAAGGGCACAGATAAAAAAGTATGTAGATTGACAGCATTTATACATTGAGATATCCTAAAAGTAGTATTTTAATGTTCTTAATTTCTGATGAAAGGGGGTGACAAAAATGGATCAAGTCTTTTTAGGTGGAGGAGACGAAGAGATTCAGTCTGGCTGGGGAGATCCTGAACCAACAGTTGAACTGGAAGAAACTGGGCCCCACTATGAAATCAGGCCAGAACCTACAGATTGGTCTTAGGGCACCTTTAAAACGCGAAAGGAGGTGATAAAAATGATCCATTCCTTTATGGGCGGAGGAGATTCTGACTCCGACTACAGTAACTGGGATAGTGGCCCAGCCGAAGAGCAAGGAAACGACGGCGATGATGATGCCGATACCAGCAACGACTAACGCTGGCAAGGAAATCATCTACCAATACCACAAGACGCGCTCCAAAAGCGCGTCTTTTTTATTCTTAACCATTACCATCGTTTATACATTCCCAATGCCCCTCACATCTCTTTCTCTCATCTGCTTAAAGCCCGTGTAAAAATCAGGTATTTTTTGGGTTTATAGGAAATAAAAATACGGACAGCTTTTTACTGTCCGTAGAATCTCATCAATCTTGACATCCTCCGTCTTCATCACAACTTGTTTCGCAATGATCCATGCCACAATCACCTTCTTCTCCGCACTCAGCAGTTTTTCCCCAAACCGAAGGGTTGTAGACCATAGCAATTCCATCCATAAAAACCCTAGTACTCTTGGCAGTGGAACCCTCCCTGCCAGGAATATCATTCGGCACATGGTGGATGAAGTGTCCTGCCACTCTTTGGCAGAACTCCTGGTATTCCTTGGTGTACATCAGGAAGGTGTGCCATCCAATGTCCACCATCTTGGAGGGTGCAAAGCCATTACCAGGGAAGTCGGCACAGAGCTTAAGAAAGCCCAGCGCACCATCCATGATCATCTCGGCCCACTCTTTGGAGAGAAGAGGATTGTCCTTCTGGATCCTAGCAACCAGTCTATCCCAGAGCTGATCGGGAACTAGACCGTGATACTGAAGCTGAACCTGCAAAGCAGGATGTTCGCGAATAGCCTCCATGATGAGTCTCCTTTGTTTGGAGGTTGTTTAGAAAGAACTACGTGATAAGAATAGTTTGATATATAAAATATAATTTGTCAAATGAGTGTTTTTTAAAGTATAATTCAAACATGTTAAGCCAATTGGAGGTAAGCGGAACTAATGCTTAAATTTTTATTTAGATTATTTGGTAGCTTTATAAAAATCCATTCTCCTTTCTCGAAGAAAGGAGATGGTTTTGCTTTTATAGTCCATCCTCGAGGTTATGGCGACATTATTTCTAACATTCCTTTTTTAAAAAATTTTCCAAGAAAGTTAATAATAAAACTTTTTCCTTTACTTTGGCCTTTTAAAGTCTCTGGTATTTATGGGCTAAAATCGGTAAAAACAGGGAAAGATATTAAGGGTATGGTTATTGGAGTGCCAATGTTGGCCCATCAAATGATGGAAAACAAAATAACGGCCAGAAAAAAAATAACCAATGCAATTAAACTAGCAGAAAAAAGTGGAGCCAAAGTTGTTGGCTTAGGAGCATTAACAGGTTCTTTAATGGAGGGTGGAGCAGGGTTATCAAAAAAAAATAATATTTTAGTTACAGCAGGCAGGGCTTATACGGCCTATACAATTAAATCTTATGTGGACGATGTTATTAACAGGTTTAATTTAAATAAAAATAAAATTGTAATAGCAGTTGTTGGTGCAGCTGGGGGAGTGGGTAAAACTGTTACAAAACTTTTAAAAAATGAGTCTTTTAAAAAAATAATTTTAATAGAT